>JARROQ010000043.1:0-8754 GCA_037383745.1 Sulfurovaceae bacterium | reverse complement strand
AATAAAATATCTTATCAAAAGTTAAGATGCTTCGTTGATGTAGTAATGAATATTGTACCAAAAGAAGAGGTAAGAGTCCTTGAATTTTTCAATATTTGAACTTTATTATGCTACAATCACTTCATATTTTAAAGAGGCAACAATGAAAGAGCGGTACCCTACCAAAAAGATATTTGTCGGTGATGTAGCCATAGGAGGCGATGCCCCTATCTCAGTACAATCGATGACTTTTAGTAACACAAAAGATGTTGAAGCAACCATAGAGCAGATCAACAGGCTTCACTTCGCAGGAGCTGACATCGTTCGTGTTGCCGTACCCGATATAGAAGATGCACTTGCCCTTCAAGCCATCAAAGAACAGATAAGTTTACCTCTTATCGCCGATATACATTTTAATTACCGTTTAGCACTCGAGGCTGCCAAGTGGGTAGATGGTATCCGATTTAACCCCGGAAATATAGGAGAAAAAAGTCGTATCAAGGAGATCGTTAAAGCATGCCAAGAGAGAACTCTTCCTATCAGGATAGGTGTGAATGCAGGCTCTCTTGAAAAAGAGTTTGAAAACCGATACGGGGCAACTGCTGAGGGTATGGTCGCTAGTGCTGAGTATAATATCAAATTTTTAGAAGACCTCGGTTTTCACGATATCAAGATATCACTCAAAGCAAGTGATGTCGATAGAACCGTCGAAGCCTACAGAATGCTAAGACCAAAAAACAACTATCCATTTCATATCGGTGTCACGGAAGCAGGTACACTTTTTCACGCTACGGTTAAATCATCCATCGGACTAGGCACGCTTTTACTTGATGGTATCGGCGATACGATGCGTGTCTCCATCACCGGAGAGCTTGAAGAGGAGATAAAGGTTGCAAAAGCGATACTCAAAGATAGTGGCAGGGCCAAAGAGGGAGTCAATATCATCTCTTGCCCGACATGTGGCAGAATAGAAGCTAATTTGGTCAGTGCCGTGGCTGAAATTGAGAGACGATGTGCGCACATCAAAAAACCACTTGATATCTCTGTAATGGGGTGTGTCGTCAATGCTATAGGTGAAGCCAAACACGCTGATGTAGCGATTGCTTACGGTAAAGGAAGCGGTCTTGTGATGCTCAAAGGTGAAATCATCGCTAAACTCAGCGGGGACAAACTTGTTGAACGCTTTATGGAAGAGGTTGAAAAACTCGCCTCAAGCAAAGATTAACTAAAATCAACAGGATCCATATCGATAGTAACAGCTCGCTCATTGATGCTATGCAAAGCTCTGAGGAGTTTTGATCTCTCATGCGATCGAACTACAATATGATAACGGTAATTATTGGCTATCCGCTCTATGGGTGCAACACCTGAACCGATGATCTCTACACCTTCGATCCCTTTGAGTTTCTCAGTAATCTTCTGCGTTATATCTTTAGCTTTTTGCAGATCTTTTTGTGTTATCAATACTCTTGCGAGATTTGAAAAGGGTGGATAGGATGCTATCTCTCTAAAGCTAAGCTCATCTTTTAAAAATAACTCATAATCATCGAGATACCCCTCGTAAGTCTCTTTTTGTGCACTCTGGATGATAACCTCAGCCTCTTTTGCTCTTCCGCTTCTTCCGGCTACTTGAAATAGAAGACTTAGCGCTCGCTCTTTGGCTCTATAATCAGCAAGCGAGATGATATAATCAAGCCCCATGATGACGCTCAGCGTTATATTGCCATAGTCATGCCCTTTACTGAGCATCTGTGTACCAAGCAGTACTCTGCTCTCTCCACTTTCAAATCGCCCCAACGCCTCTGTAAGTTTTTTATGTGTTGTGATGCTATCTTTATCAAACTGCTCTATCGCGATATCTTCTATCGCTTCATTGATAAGCTCTATCGCTTCAGCAGTTCCGAGACGCTCACTACTTAAAGGTGCATATCCACAACTTGGACATTCCTCTATGATAGGCTGCGTAAAGCCACAATAGTGACATCGCAAGTGCCTATGTCTTCGGTGTAGCGCCATGCCAACGGAGCAAAATGGGCACTTTACGGACTCGCCGCATGATTTGCAATAGAGATACTTAAAACTCCCTCTTGTGGGTAAAAATATAAGTATCTGCCCATCCTTTTTATGATGTGTCTCGATAGCATTTATAATATCTGCATTAATACTATCTCCGGTTACAAATCGATACTCTTTTTTGGTTTTGATAAATGTTTTATCGAGCTTGACAACAGGATACTTATAGTAACTATTTACCTGTGGGGTTGCGGAGCACAAAAGTACTTTTGCGCCGATTTTCTTTGCGATAAAAAGTGCAACATCTCGTGCATTGTAGCGTGGTTTGCTCATCGATTTGTAGCTATCATCATGCTCCTCATCCACGACGATGAGTCCGATATCCTTGAGTGGGGTAAAGAGTGCACTTCTCGCACCTGCGACTACCCTAGCTTCACCGCTCAATATCTTAGCAAGAGCGCGCTCTTTTTGTTTCTTGGTAAGTTTTGAGTGCCATATCACGACACTTGAGCCAAAATAGCTCTCAAGTCGCTGCTGCATCTGTGGTGTTAGTGATATCTCAGGCATAAGCAAAAGCGCATTTTTGCCACTTTTAAGCGTCTCGCAAATAAGTGAGATAAATATCTCGCTCTTGCCTGAGCCGGTCACTCCAAAAAGCAGTGAAGTATCCTCTTTTTGTATGGCATCAAATGCGCTTTGCTGATATTTTGTAAGTTTTGGGGGTTGAGAGTCTATGGATGCTTGAGCATACTCTATCTCGCTATCATAAGGGATAAACAGAGCCAATGCTTCGCCGATTGCGCTAAAATAATAGGTACTTATAAATTTTGCTATCTCAAGTTGTGCTGCATCAAAGTATCTTGAGGTTACCTCTAAGATATCGGAGGTTTCAAAATCAGGTACACCTGCCTCTTCTAAAACAACAGCCTCTTTTATGGTTGATTTCATAGGCACTTTAACGATAGTGCCGGCTTTTATGGAGTCACTAAAAGTGTATGTTAACAGTGGTGCGCTTGAGCGCGAAAGAGCAACTTGATAGGTGTATATGATAGACTCACTTTTTAGTTCATTATACAAAAAAGTGAGTTAAGCAAAGGGTTACTGGGTTAAAGTCTTACAGTTTTTACCTTCATCGCCTGAAAGTGATGCGTTGCAGTCAAAATGACCATTAGTCAAAGTAAAAGTAACTGTTTTGGACTTGTCATATGGCATCCTATAAGTATATGTAGTATCGCCATTATCTTTCCAGCATCCTGCGTCATTAGCATCCTTGCATTGAAATACAGTCGATTCCAATACGGGATTCTTATTGCCTTGCTTATCTGCACTAAAAGTACTGAAAGCATCACCATCAGCACTCAATGATGTGATTGCCGTAAAATCACCTCGTATTGTCCTCTTTTGTCGCTCAGTTGCAAGTGAACTCTTCACTGCTCCTATCGTTGCTATCGCTTTTGTGATCTCAGCATCATCTCTTGTAGCTGCAAGTTTTGGAATAGCAATGGAAGCTAATATCCCGATAACAACAATCACAAATACAAGTTCTATCATGGTAAATGCTCTTTTCATGGCATCCTCTTTCATAGTTAAATCTTAATAAATTATATCAAAGATAAGAAATAAAGTAAAGATTCAGTTAATTTCAAATTATCTAACTACCTTCACGCCGCCAATAATATGATCAACTCCCGAAGAAGAAGCAAGATTTGTTTTTTCTAGAAGTGAAACCAAACCTGTATCTACAATATTATTTGGTGTTTGTGTAGTAGCCGTTAATAAAATTGCCGGCTCTCCCGTTGCAGGATTATTGGTAACATTTGAAGTAAAAATAACAATAGGGGTAGGCGTAGAAGTATCGCCGCATACAAATTGAAAATTACCATTATCACCATTAGAATCAATTATCGGTGTCCCGATGAAATTCACATCTGTAATAGCCTCTATAACCACCGTTCCTGTTGTTGGATCAAGAAAACTACCTTTTGATGTATAATATGACTTCATATCACCAATAAATACTTTTACATTCCCTTCACACGCTGAAATCACAGCATCATCTCTTGTGGCTGCAAGTTTTGGAATAGCAATAGAAGCCAATATCCCGATAACAACAATCACAAAAATCAACTCTATCATCGTAAATGCTCTTTTCATTATCTTTTACCCCCGTTCATAATAATGACGCAAAAAATATTTATAAATGTTGAGAGATATAATAAGTGAATGTATATTTATTTGAAGTCTAAAATCCCGATTTTACTTTTTGTAAAATCGGGAATAATCAAATTAATTAAATCTGTATTGGTTCTTAACGAACAACGCCTACACCACCAAGTTGATGCACTTTAGAAGATCCGACTGATGTACCTCCAACGATTCCCTGAATTGCAGGATCATCCAATACCCCTTCACATATAGTTGTTGTACCAGTTGTTGCTTCTGCTGTAACATTTCCATCATCCGTGAGCGTCATTGTGATACAAATTGCTCCTGCACCTTCATCACATAATACAAAATCTGTTCCTGCTGCTGAAGTTGCCTTTGTTCCGATAGCTGATGTCCCGCATGCAGTTTCAAATGGCACATCTGTAATATCCTCGATATGTGTATTTGCATCTTTCCATACTGTATTGCCTTGTGATGTATAAAAAGATTTAAAATCCCCAAGTGCAGTTCTTGTATTTGCAATAATATTTGATATTTTTGCATCATCTCTTGTTGCAGACAATCTTGGAATGGCAACTGCTGCCAAAATCCCTATAATAACGATCACGAAGATCAATTCTATCATCGTAAAACCTTTTCTCATAATTTCTCCTTTAATTTTTAAAAATTGATAGAATCAAAATATTTTTTCGATTCTTATGAATACTATAGCATATAAATACTAAGATTGTCAATAAACTTAAAAAATAATTCTAATTTTTTATTTCAAAATCTAGTTTACTATCGATTTTACGAAGCTCATCTTCAAAACCGTTGACTATCTTCGCAAGCCTAAGGTAGGACTTTAGAAGCACTTCGGCTCTGTTGTCCGTGCCAAAATTGACACCCATAGAGTTCAAATCTTTTTCCACAAAATCAGCAAATTTCTTTTCAAGATTTATGTTGTATCTATGCCCTACTATCGTTATGGAGATACTTTTTTTCATCAATATCCTTTATTATTGCGCTAAAAGCGTCTCTACTTTCTCGATGATCGCTTCTATCTCTGCATCTTTTTGCGCAAGCTCACTTTTTAGCTTTGTAACCTCATCTTGAAGCGAGCCACTACTGTTAAGTTGTGATTTGAGCTCATCATTTTCATGTTTGAGTACCTCGTACGCTTCCTTGAGTCCGTCAATCTTAGCACTCAATCTCTCCAATATTTCCATATCAGCCTCCTAAGCTTTTGCTCTTTTGGTATAATAGCAAAAATTTATATAACAGTAGGAAAGTTGTGTCAATATTCCAATTAAAAAGCACTTATCAACCCTCAGGCGATCAACCCGAAGCCATCAAAGAGCTCGTCACATCTATACAAAAAGGGAATCGTTATCAAGGCCTACTTGGCGTGACCGGTTCGGGCAAGACCTATACCATGGCAAATGTGATAGAGAAGATATCTAAGCCGACACTTATCATGACACACAATAAAACACTCGCAGCACAACTCTATAGTGAATTTAAAAGTTTCTTTCCAAATAACCATGTGGAGTATTTTATCAGCTACTACGACTATTATCAACCTGAAGCTTACATCCCAAGACAAGATCTTTTTATCGAAAAAGACAGCTCCATCAATGATGAGCTTGAACGCTTGAGGCTCAGTGCCACGGCAAATCTTTTAAGCTTCGATGATGTGATCGTCATAGCCTCAGTTTCAGCCAACTACGGTTTGGGTTCCCCTGAAGAGTATAGTTCTATCATTCAAAAACTTCAAGTCGGTGATAGCCACACCCAAAAGAATCTCCTACTTCGTCTTGTCGATATGGGATATAAGAGAAATGATAACTTCTTTGATAGGGGGGATTTTAGAGTCAATGGCGATGTCGTTGATATCTACCCGGCATACAATGAAGAGTATGCCCTAAGAGTTGAATTTTTCGGTGATGAGATAGAGGATATGTACTATTTTGACTCACTTACAGGCGAAAAAGGCGAAAGCTTGTCGTCTATCACCATCTATGCTGCAAATCAATTTATAGTAGGCAAAGAGCGACTTAGTATCGCTATGAAAAGCATAGAAGAGGAGCTAGAGCAGAGATTAACTTACTACAAGAGCGAAGATAAGATGATAGAGTATAATCGTCTCAAACAAAGAACAGAATTTGACCTTGAGATGCTAGAGTCAACGGGCATCTGTAAGGGGATAGAGAATTATTCAAGACATCTTACGGGCAAAAAAGCAGGCGAAACCCCCTATTCACTCCAAGACTATTTTGCTACTAGAGGAGACTATCTGCTTATCGTCGATGAGTCTCATGTGAGCCTACCGCAATTTCGGGGCATGTATGCCGGCGATAGAAGTCGTAAAGAAGTACTTGTCGAGTATGGCTTTAGATTGCCCAGTGCACTTGATAATAGACCACTCACTTTTGATGAATTTAAGGAAAAAGCGCCACACTACCTCTTTGTCTCTGCAACTCCGGGTGAGTTTGAATTTGAACACTCAAGTATAGTTGCCGAGCAAGTAGTCAGACCTACGGGATTGCTTGATCCTATCATTGAAATCAACCCAAGTGCAAACCAAGTCGAACATCTCTATGATGCGATGAAAGAGGTGATAGGACGAGAAGAAAAGATACTCATAACCGTTCTTACAAAAAAGATGGCAGAAGAGCTTACCAACTACTATAATGACCTCGGGCTCAAAGCAAGATATATGCACTCTGATATGGATGCGATCGAACGCAATCAAACCATCAGGGCACTTCGCCTCGGAGAGTTTGATATCTTGATTGGTATCAATCTACTTCGAGAAGGACTTGACTTGCCTGAGGTAAGTTTAGTTGCCATACTTGATGCAGATAAAGAGGGGTTTTTGAGATCTAAAACCTCACTAATCCAAACAGCAGGAAGAGCTGCTAGAAATGTGAACGGCAAAGTACTTATGTATGCAAATAGAATCACGAATGCAATGCAAGTAACGATTGATATCACAAACGAGAGAAGAGCTAAACAGATAGCCTACAATAAAGCACACAACATCACCCCAACCACCACCACAAGAGACCTTGATACAAATCTCAAACTTGAAGAGCATGGTGATCTTTATAGCAAACAATCCAAGCTTGATAAGATGCCAAAAGCCGAGAGACAAAAGATCGTCGCCGAACTTCGAGCAAAAATGCTTGCAGCCTCTAAGAGTCTTGAGTTTGAAGAAGCAGCGAGATTGCGTGATGAGATTGCAAAGATTAAAAATCTGTAACTATCTTTTTGCTATAATCTCAAAAAAGAAAAAGGCTTCCAATGGTAATGAACTTTGAAGAGTACACTCCAAAAATCGGCAAAAACTGCTTTATCGCACCAAGTGCTGATGTAATCGGCCGAGTTGAGCTTGGAGAAGAGAGTGCCGTGTGGTTCGGAGCAGTCATTAGAGGTGATGTCAATCATATAAAAATCGGTGATAGAACCAATATACAAGACCTCAGCATGATCCATGTAACACACTATAAAAAAGAGGATATGAGTGATGGCTATCCTACCGTTATAGGTAATGATGTAACAGTAGGACATCGTGTGATGCTGCATGGTTGCACCATAGAAGATGCTTGCCTTATAGGCATGAGTGCAACCATACTTGATGGAGCTATCATAGGCAAAGAATCGATAGTGGGCGCAGGCGCACTTGTAACACAAAACAAGCACTTCCCCCCACGTAGTCTCATCCTCGGCTCTCCCGCAAAAGTAGTGAGAGAGCTTACCCAAGAAGAGGTTGATGAGCTCTATGCAAGTGCAGCTAGATATGTAGATTTTAAAGATAAATACCTATGATAAATAGCACAACCATCACGAAGACTATCAAAGATATTATGAGTCCGAGTGTTATCGGATTTACTCTAAAAGTAGCTTTTTTATCACTTCTTATTACGCTACTCATCATGTGGTTTACCCATGGGATCCTAGAGTCATTTCTTGCCTCTTATCTCACATGGATACCATGGGATTTTCTCAAATCTGCAGTTGCAAATCTCGGCATTATTCTCACAGGATATGTCATATTTATTGCTGCAATCTCTATCTTCACTTCGCTTTTATCGGATAAACTCTTAGTAAGAATAGCAAAAAAACACTATAGCGATGTAGAGCAAGCGGGCGAGCCAAAGATATCACAAACACTTTGGGTCAACATAAAAGCTACACTTCTCTTTTTGCTGCTTTTTATTATCGCTCTTCCGTTTTTATTTATCCCGATTTTGGGGCAAATCGTGATGCTTTTTTTGTGGTCTATCATGCTCAAAGAGCCGACAGAACACGACATCAATACACTTTTTGGCACACACAAAACAAAATCAAGCAGAACTATCTCGCTTCTAGCTTCACTCTTCAACTATATACCGCTACTCAATATCTTTGCATCTGTATTTGCACAAATACTCTTTTTGCATGATATGATGCAAAAGAAATAATTCAATAAACTAAAGTTGACAAAATCGGCAAGTGATCACTACCTAAATCTTTGCCGGTTGTAATTTGTTCACTAATAAAACCGGACGATAAAATATGATCTATCGGTAACCAAACCGGGGCAATAGGCGTATCAACCTTTATGCTCCACCT
>JARROQ010000042.1:15760-27021 GCA_037383745.1 Sulfurovaceae bacterium | reverse complement strand
TACACTCTATAATGATTTCTTTACGCTCATCACACCTTATCTGAGTAAAGATGTTGAGATCACAACTGAAGCCAATCCAAACTCTGCCTCTTTAAAGTGGCTACAAACGATGAAACACTTCGGTGTCAATCGCATCAGTTTTGGCGTGCAGAGTTTTGATGATGAAAAACTCAAATATCTAGGCAGAGCGCATGATAGCAATGAGGCGATGAGAGCACTCGAAGATGCAAAAAAATGTGGTTTTGAGCATATCTCACTCGATCTTATCTATGGCGTTAAAAATGATACCCGACTGCTTTTACAAAAAGATATAGAGCACGCTTTTGCACTCGGATGCGATCATATCTCAGCTTATGAGCTAACCATAGAAGCAGGAACAAAATTTGACGAGAGAGACAAAAAAGAGGAGGAATCACTTGGTTTTTTTGTAGCAAGCGAGATACAAAAGAGAGGATTTTCTCATTATGAAATCTCGAATTTTGGAGCCTATAAGTGTCGACACAATTTAGGTTATTGGCACCTCAAAGAGTATATCGGGATAGGTGCAGGCGCTGTGGGGATGCACAAACAAAGTAGGCTATACGGCACAAACGATATCGCTGAATATATCGACGATCCACTTCAAGTATCCATAGAGCATCTCAGCGATGAGGATATAAAGATGGAAAAGATATTTTTAGGGTTGCGTAGCGAGGTTTGCATAGATAAAAATATTCTAGATATAAAAATGCAATAAAAATCACAAATACTTGTTGATGAGGATAAACTTATCTACAAAAACGAACGCTTTTATAACAAAGACTATTTTATCAGTGATGCAATCGCGCTCTATCTCATAGATTAAAGGTGCAAGCATCTTCAAACTTGAACGCCTCTGTTAAAACCAAGCATATGCCCCCAACACCATAGTGTTGCTCTTAAACTTTTTGTGATAAAATATCTCCACTAATAAGCAGGGGTAGAGATGTTTGGAATCGGCTTTACAGAGTTACTTTTTATAGCGATCATTGCCATACTCTTTTTGGGTCCGGACAAACTTCCTGAGGCGATGGTGCAGATAGGCAAATTTTTTAGAAGTGCGAAAAAGACTATCAATGAAGCAAAAAGTGCTATCGATGAAGAGATGCGTCTGAGTGATCTCAAAGAGGAGACGCTAAGCTACAAAAAGAAGCTTGATGAGGCAACCGAAGATCTCAAAGGGTTTAAAAATATAGATTTTGATCCAAAAAAAGAGATAGCCGATGCACTAGAAGTAGCAAAAAAAGAGCCAAAGAAAGAGGCTCCAAAACAAGAAAAAGTGACCTTTAAAAAAACTCCAAAAAATGATGCAACAAAAGAGCCTAAGGATGATAAATAATGTTTGAAGACCTCAAGCCACATCTAGTAGAACTCAGAAAAAGGCTAGATTGCCTTCTTTTTCAACCAATCTATCCTCGCATGGATTACAAAACCTCTTAATGACGCACTCGATCAAGTCGGCATCATCATCACGGATAAAGATAAAAAGTTATGGGAAACCAACCATGAAGCCAATGGAACAATCAAAGAGGGCACAAAAATCATAACTACAGTAAAACTTCAAGAAAATCTTGAGAAAGCAAGCCTACAAGCAGCCCCACTCGATAGTAATCTCTCAGATTATCTCAAAGAGGCATCTCTTGCAGCTAAAGAGCTTACGGAGATACTTAAAAAAGAGGAAAATACCTACAAAGAGGGAGCATCCTCAGGATTTTTAGGACGTATCACAACACACCAAGTCGCCGGAACGCTCTTTGTTGCGATTAAAGTCTCCTTTTTTGCAGCGCTTCTAGGTGCCCTCCCGTTCATCCTCTATCAAATATGGCTTTTTATCGCTCCGGGGCTCTATGATAGTGAGAAAAAGATGATTATACCGTTTGTTTTGGGTGGATCGATCATGTTCTTTTTGGGTGTACTTTTTGCCTACTATGTCGTTACCCCCTTTGGATTTCAGTTTCTCATCACTTTTGGCGCCTTCTTATATACACCACTTATCAATATAGAGGACTATGTTGGGTTTTTCACAAAGATACTTATGGGCTTTGGGATTGCATTTGAACTTCCTGTTTTTGCCTATTTCTTGGCACTGCTTGGGCTCATCACTGATAGAACGCTTATAGACTTTTTCAAATACGCCATCGTTATCATCTTTGCCGTTGCCGCACTCTTAACGCCGCCGGATGTGATCACACAAATGCTCATGGCGATACCGCTTGTCTTTTTGTATGGAGTATCTATATTGATCGTCAGAATGGTCAATCCCGAAAAAAAGAGTAGCGAAGATTAGATGCATGAGGCTGACCTTCTTACTGCAGGATATGATTATAACCTCCCAAATGAGCTCATAGCAAAAGAGCCTGCCAATCCGCCTGATAGTGCAAGATTACTCATCTACGATAGATCAAAAGATACGATTATCCATAGCACCTTTTCTCATCTGCTTGATTTTATCCCACAAGAGACAGCCATATTTTTAAATAACACAAAAAGAGCTCCTTGATGATGGCTCGCGCATAGTAACTTTTGAGCGCAAGGGTAAAAAGCTTAACTTTGAGGAGCTAACTCTCATCTTAGAGGCTATCGGACATGTTCCTTTGCCTCCCTATATCGACAGAGAAGACACAAAAGAGGATACCATCAATTACCAAAGTCTCTTTGCAAAAAATGAGGGTGCCGTTGCTGCTCCTACTGCTTCTTTGCACTTTACTCCTCAACTTTTAGATGACCTGCAAAGAGAGTTTGAGACATATGAACTTACGCTTCATGTGGGGGCCGGAACATTTAAACCGATAGAGGCTGATAATATCATGGAGCATATCATGCATTCAGAGTATTTTCACATTCCAAGCAAGAGCCTAAAAGCACTTGATTCAAATAAAAAAATCCTCGCCATAGGCACAACCGTAACGAGAACGATTGAGTATTATCACCGCACTCAAAGAAGCGAAGGAGAGTGTGATCTCTTCTTACATCCCAACAATCCACCACAAAGAGTTGATCATCTTCTTACAAATTTTCATCTACCAAAAAGTACACTTTTAATGCTCATTAGCTCCTTTTTAGGGAGAGATAAAGCTTTGCAGATATATAATGAAGCTATTAAAGAAAAATATAAATTTTTCTCTTATGGTGATGGAATGTTGATTTTATGAAATAATATGATATAATATGAAAAATTAGCTGCAAGGGGGCTAGCTAAAATGAAACTATATAAAATAACTTTTACGATTCTCTGTTCTTTGTTGCTATTCTCGGGGTGTTCGCAAAAACAAGCAAAGATAGACCCTAACAACCCTTTCCCTAAACATCCTAGATATGCTATATTTAAACCTGAAAAAACACAATCAGCCAACTATGTGAATCTCGCGAAAACGATTAGTGAACTGCAAGGAAGACATTATGTTTGGGCGGAAGAAGGTCCTGAATGTTTTGATTGCTCGGGCTACACTTACTATGCATTTGGTAAGATGGGCATAGAGATACCGCGCGTTGCAAGAGACCAGATCAAAAAGGGAAAATCTATCAAGATGAGCGATCTACAATTTGGTGATCTTATATTCTTTGACACTACCAAGAGAAGAACCGGCAAGATCACTCATGTCGGCATATATTTAGGTGATGGAAAATTTACACATGCTAGTACAACCGATTATACGATTACTGTCAGCGAACTTTTTGACAACGAGTACTACAAAAAGAGATTTAGAGGGGCAAAAAGATATCTCAACGCGCCCAAAGATAGTGTCTATTTTGCCTCACTTAGAGAGATAAAAAGCAAGATAGCATCCAAAGATAGACATCCTGTAATGTTGGCCATAAACAATCAAACACCAAATGCTAAAGCGTTTATTGTGCAAGATGTTCATTTGGCAGCAAATAAAATCGAGGTAAATCAAAACCCGAATGCAGGGTATTATGTGCAGCTTGGGCTTTTCAAAAAAGAACCGAAACAAAACCTCATCAATAAGATAAAAAAATCAGGGCACACCTATACACTGCTGCCTTCAAATGAATACAAAGATAGTAAAAAACTGCTCATTGGACCTTTTAAAGATAGAAATGAGGCAGATAAAACATTGACATCAGTCAAAGAGAAGATTGTTAAAGAGGCATTTATTACAAAGCTATCCTCTTAAGAGGTCTTATGAAACTGGCCTGCATAGATATCGGACTCAAAAGAATCGGACTTGCCATCACACTTGATGGCAAAAATATCTTTCCACAAGATGCCATTATCAGACGTAACAGAGAGCAAGCAGCTCATGATGTAAGAGATGCTTTAAAAGAGTGGGATATAGAAAAACTTGTTGTCGGATTACCTCTTGATGGCTCATCATCTGCTGAGATGCAAAGAAGAATCGAGCATTTTGTCTCTCTTTTACAATTGGATATTCCCGTAGTCTACCAAGATGAACAAAACTCATCCCAAGAAGCAAAAGAGAGAAGTGTCGGCATCTTTAAAAACAGAAGAGACGGCAAGATAGACTCCATAGCCGCTTCCATAATCCTAGAGCGCCACCTTGGCGTACTATGAAACTTTCCCTTTTTCGTACCATTTTCTAAGCCATCTATCAAGCGGATACATCATCTTATAGATAGCCGGAACAACCAAGAGCGTTAGCAGTGTTGAGCTCGTCAACCCTCCTATAATCGCAAGTGCCATAGGGGAGTTGCTCTCATGACCGGCACCGCTTCCAAACGCCAAAGGCATCATCGCCCCTATCATCGCAAAAGTGGTCATCAATATAGGTCTAAGCCTTTTCTCCCCCGCTTCAAAAAGTGCCGCATCAATCTCTTTACCTTCTGCTATAGCTTTATTTGCAAAATCGACAACCAAAATGGCATTTTTACCGACCATTCCCAAAAGCAGAATGATACCGATCATAACAAAAAGACTAAAACTCTTGCCACCCAAAAAAAGTGCAAACATTATACCCGTAATAGAGAGTGGCATCGCCACCATGATGATAAAAGGTTGCACAAAAGACTCATACAAAGATGCCAATATGAGATAAATCAAAACGATTGCTAAAAGAACCGCGGCACCGAAAGCTTTATTGGTGTCTTCCATATTTTCAACATCACCGCTATAGGTATAGCTATACCCTTTTGGCATAATCTCTTTTAATTTTGGATCTATCGAAGCGATGATCTTATCAAGTGTATTTCCAAATATTCCGGAGGTTACAAGTACTTTCCTACTTCTATCATACCGATTTATCGATGTGACATTGACCCCTTTTTCAATCTCAACCAATGAATCTATCGGCACCAATTCATTATTGGCATTTCTTACTTTGAGTTTATAGAGATCAAAAATACCTGCTCTATATTTATCATCAAGTCTCAGGGTTATATCATACTCTTTTCCATTCTCTTCATAATAGGATATAGGAGTATCACTTGAGTATGCGCTATTGAGCACAGAGGCGATATCTTGAACATCAACACCCATTCGCTCTGCCCTATCTCTAAGGATGTGAACCTGTATCTCCGGATTGCCTGCTTCATAATCACTATCTATCCCAACCGTTCCTTTAGTCTGCGCGAGTATATCCATAGCTTTTTTGGATATCTCACTGAGTGTATCCAAACTATCACCCGTGATAATAATCTGCACAGCAGCATTACTGCCTCCTGTCTCAAATGGGGAAACCTCCTCAACAACGATCTTCATATCTTTGAATTTAGCAAACTTATCCGAATACTCTTTGACGATATTCTCTTGGCTGACATCTCTATCTTTAACGGGAATAAGTTTCACATATATCTTTGCTTTATTTGCCTCTCTTGCCGTATTGTAACCTATGCTCAAGATAGAATAATCGACCAATTCATTTGCATTAATTTCATCTACGAGAGGCTGCACCATTTTTTTGGTAGTCTCAATATTTGCACCTGTAGGTGTCTTGATTTGCACTTGAAACTCGCTATAGTCCTGCATAGGAAGAAAGTTCATACCGACATTCAGTCTTGTAGACAAGATCAAAAGTAAGACGGTCACAATAACCGTTATATATTTAAACTTCAATACAGGCTTAAGCGTAGCAACATAAAGTGCGTCAACTTTTTGTAAAATCGGCTCGGTCATATGATAGAACTTGCTCTCTTTTGGATCTAATAATCTTGCTGAGAGTGACGGGATAAGCATCGTAGCAACCAAAAAGGATATCGCAACACCCGAAGCAACGGTCATCGCAAAAGAGTTAAAAAACATCCCAACAATACCGTCCATATATGCAACAGGGATAAAAACGGCAAGCAACACAGAGGATATCGCCAAGATAGAAAAGATAATCTCTTTAATCCCCTCGTATGATGCTTCAAAAGGTTTGATACCTGCCTCCATCTTTTTACTAATATTCTCTATAACAATAATAGCATCGTCAATAAAGATACCAATCGCAAGCGTAAGCCCTATGAGTGTAAGCCTATTGAGGTCATAGCCTAGCCAATCAATGATAGCAAAAGTCCCGATAATAGAGGTGGGAATAGCCATCGCTGAGATAATCGTCGAACGCACATTACGCAAAAAGAGAAAAACGATTAGGATTGCTAAGAATGCACCAAAGACAAGATCAAAGGTTACATTATCGATATTGACCATAATCTTCTCGGATTGATCATTTAAAAGCTTCAGATCATACTCGCTACCTGCCATCTCCACCAAATCAGGATATATTTTTTTGACATCTCTGATGATATTGAGCGTGTTCTTTCCCGGTATCTTTTTAACATCAAGCTTGACGCCTATCTCCCCTTTACTAGAGGAGTAACTCTCTACATCGCTCATCCCGTCAATCACGGTTGCAACATCTCTAAGCCGCACGCCGGGCTTGATGATAATCGATTTGAGCTCCTCTATACTATCAGCATCACCCTTTGTCTTGATGGTAATCTTATTTTTTTGATCGATGAGCTCTCCTGCGCCCAAATTGACATTGGATGTTTTGATTTTGTTGCTCAAATCATAAGTAGTGAGTCCATATTTATCCAGCAAAAACGGATTGACAAAAATGCGTATCTCTCTATCTCTAAAACCGATCAACTCGACTTCACCGACCCCTTCTATCCTTTGAAGTTTTGGCTTCACTGTTTCGTCGGCAAATCGCATCAATGCTGAAGATTCATCTTTTTTTGTTGAGATAAATAAAGAGATAGCAACACCCGAGGCTCCTAACTTTTTAACCACGGGCTTCTCTACCTCAGAAGGCAAGACGGCAGAGCCTATCTTGTCGCGCACATCATTTGTTGCCTCATTGAGGTCTTTTGAAAGCTCAAATTGGATAGTGACAACACTAAACCCGTTATAACTCGAAGAGAAAAGCTTATCGATCCCGTCAATCCCGCTCACACTCTCTTCTATAACATCGGTCACTTTACTCTCTACGGTTGCCGCATCTGCACCTCTATATTCTGTCTGCACAGTAACAACAGGAAAATCAACATTAGGGAAAAGATTTACCGGCATCGTCTTATAAGAGATTAGTCCAAAAACTATAAATGCCAACACTCCCATGAGTGTCGTAATGGGTCTGTTGATCGCAAACTTATACATACTACTTCGTTCCGTTTGTATCGACTACGATGTACCCTGCACCAAACAGGCCTATAGGAAAATCTTTGACCTTCACTTCGGCTGTTATCTTATTTGTTGTGCTATCAACTGCAGGGTAGATATGCTCAATCTTGTCTGTATATTCTTTGTCTGAGCCATCAATCTTGTATCTAAATAGGCTCCCTACTTTTACCTTATCATAATGTCTCGAATCAAAAGTAAGCACCAATTTTATATCATCAAGCGAAGCTATCTCAAATGCCTTCGTTATCATCTGTCCACTCACAACATCACCGATTTCAACGAGATTGGATGTTATCGTCCCATCAAACGGAGCTTTCAGTATAGTTTTCTCATAAAGTGCATTTTGATAGTTATACTCCGCTTTTGCACTCTCATAAAGTTTTTGATAGTTATCGATTCTCGCTTGATCAAGATATTTTTTGACTTGGTATTGTCTATCAAGATCTTTTTTTGCATACTTCAAAGCAACCCTTGCTCGCTCTACCATAGCTTTGGTATCGCTATTTTCAAGTGTTGCAATCACATCGTCCTTTTTGACTTTTGTGCCCTCTTTGACATATATATTCTTTATGATACCACTACTGCTAAACGCAATAGTAGCCTCCTGTTCCGCTTGGACATCAAAAGTTGCATAGACATCCTCGGCTCTTAAAAGATTTATAAAAAACAGAATAAATAGTATTTTTTTCATTGGATATACTCCTCGATATTCTTCCCGGCATAGTAGTAATACAGAGCCTTTGCCATCTCATACTCATAGAGTGCCTCTTTGTATCTTGCGAGTGAATCTATCTTTTGATCAAGCGCATCAAGATAGGAGAGATAATCAACCACCCCCGCCTCATACTGCTCCTTGATAGACTCATAGGTGCTCTTTGAAGCATTAAGTGAACTTTTGGTACTTTTTAACTGCGCGCTTACCGCTTCAATTCTTCTTTTTGAGAGATCAAAGTCACTCTGCTGACTCTCAAGCATATAGTTCTTTTGGCTCTCCAAAGAGAGCTTCTGATACTGCAGAGATTCTTTATCTTTATCTCTTTTACCGCCGTCAAAAAGTCGCATATTGGCACTTACGGTAACCGTATTTTGACTTGGAAGCAGAAATTCTTCAGCCACAGGAGAGGAGAGCTTTGAATACTCAGACCTTGTGTAGGTGTCTTCTAGTTTAATGGTCGGATACTTAGATGCTTCGATCGATTTTGCGCCTTGCTCAAGCGCATTTTGTTGTGCTGTAAGCGCTTTGATGCTATCAAGCGGCTCTAACGGTATCTCTCCTTTTGGCTCCATCAAGCGATCTTCGCTCACATCAGTGATTGTTCTGCCACTAATGAGCATTAAAGCATTTTTAATCTGCTCGATTGAGAGTTTTATTGACTCGATATTATAAAGACTCGAATCATAAGAAGCCTGAATCCTATCCACCTCTTCTCTTGGTGTCAATCCCGCTTTATAGAAATCCTTGAGTCGTTGCAATTGATAATGAAGTGTATCTCTTTTTGTCATAACCGCTTGCAAAAAAGATTTTTGTTTAAGAAGTGCATAGTAATTTTGTGCAAGTTCAAGTATCTTATTGTTTTTAAAGTTACTACTCTCAAGTAAAGATGCCTTATATTCATAATCACTCTTCTTAAGAAGCGAACTTCTCTCACCACCATCAAATATCTTGATACCCGCTGTTATGAAGCCGCTTCTTGCTTCACCTGCTCCATATGCGGTGACCTTATTTTGTATCGCATACTGGCCACCCATATCGATATAGGGATAGTAGTCGCTTCTTTGAGATTGCACAAGAGATTGTTTCGACTTTGCCTCTAGCTCTTTTGCTTTTATCTCATAATTGTTGGCTTTTGTACTTGCGATGAGATCTCCAAGGTGCAAGCTTTGTGCATACCCTGCAAATGTTATAAGGACAAATAAAAACAGGATTCTCATTGCTTATCCACCCTAATAAGTGCCAACCAACTCTCTATAAAATTGAGCACCTCTTGTTTTGCCTCTATTTGCGTCATACCTTGCTCCACGACGACGCCTTTCAAAAAATATAAAATAGGGTCTACAAACTCTAAAGAGAGAGCAGATATATCACCGCTTTGAACATGGGATTGCAACATATCTCGCAATATATTTGCGATTTTTGATTTGCAGCTTTTGGCAAAATCACTCATCTCCTTTATATGCGATGTAAGTGCGATAGCGATAAACTCCCTATATATCATAAGCTCTTGCTCAGAATTTTCTGAATTAAAAAGTAACAACATAAATGACTTGAGCTTCTCTTTAATCTCTTCATTACTGCTTGATATCTCCGATAGCACTTTTGCATGCTCATCCATATAGATAGCAATAATCTCAAAAACTATATCCTCTTTGTTTGAAAAATATTCGTAGATAGTTCCTTTACCAACTCCTGCAGTTTTGGATATCTCTGCAACAGTGATATTTTTAATACCTACTTTTAAGAGTAGTTCTCTTGATGAAAGGGCTATCTCTCTTCTTTTTTTCTCTTTATCTACAATAATTGCCATATCTCTCCATCTCCTTTGACCGACCGTCAGTCAATTAAAAGATTGTAACGCTATGAACCTTAAAAAAAGTTTATGGCAAACTACTCTTAAGCCTTTGTACCCGTGCACTTGCATCTTGGATATCGTCTCTATCAACCTCACCGTTTTTGATGAGTTCTTTGATAGTTTTTACCAATTTTTCTGTGGAAACTACATTTTTTGGATCGAGCTGATTGCCAAAGAGTAAGATATCATCACCCGCACCTATCGCGAGTTTAAGCGTCTGACTCAGTGAATAACTTTTAGCTATCGCGCCCATTTGCAAATCATCGGTGATGACTACTCCTTGAAAACCTATCTCATCTCGCAGTAACCCTTGAACAGTCGCTTTTGAGAGTGTTGCCGGATATTTTGGATCGATACTCGCATTGAAAACATGCGCAACCATGACGCTATCGGCTTTACTCTTGAGGAGTTTAAAAGGCTCAAGCTCTTGCTTGCTCCAACTCTTTGTAACATCAACATACCCTTTGTGCGTATCCCCCAATGATGAGCCATGTCCGGGAAAATGCTTCAACGAAGTCAACACTCCCTCTTCATGCATGGCTTGTAAAAAAAGAGAGGCGCTCGCAGCAACATCTTTTGGATTGGCTCCATAAGACCTTCCAAGCTCATAGATCACATGATTTTTACTATTTATAGCGAGATCAACCACGGGAGCAAGATCATAGTTGATGCCGGCATCTTTAAGCTCTTTTCCCATTTTACGATAAGCCTCAAGCGTATCGGCACTGCTCATTTTTGAAACACCTGCTGCACTTGGAAAGTTACCGTAAAACCCGTATTGACTTTTGAGCCGTTGTACTTTCCCGCCCTCCTGATCGATTGCAATGAGCAATTTTTGATCTTTTGAACACGCCTGAAGCTGTGCGCTCAAAGTTTTGAGCTGTTCTTTGGAAGCTATATTTTTAGGCTTATTTTTATCTATCGGGTTATAATCAAAGAGGATTACGCCTGTAAGATCATACTTCTTGATATCTTGGCATATCTGACTTTTTTCGCTCACACTTGTTCCGTAAAATCCAACCATAAGCATAGATCCAATCTCTTTTTCGAGATCTTGAACCGACTCGGCATAAACAATAGACCCAAAAAAA
>JARROQ010000042.1:0-15746 GCA_037383745.1 Sulfurovaceae bacterium | reverse complement strand
CTACCGCAGATAAAAAAAGAGTTTTGACTTTCAACTTTGCACCTTATAATGAGAGATATAAACAAAGTATAATCAAAAGAACTTAACAAGAAGTAGAATATTTTCACGATTAATTCAAATAAAAATTGTATAATCTTGAAAATCAAAAAAAGGCGGGCGTAATGAAGTTAGCTATAAATATGATCACTGCTCTCATGCTGATCTTTACCTCATTTGCATTTTCCCAAGAAGACAATGAGACATTTACTATTAAAGATATCAAGGGTACAACCTATACTATAAAGGGAACGCAGGCGGGGCTAGACTTTACAGATTTTAAAGGCAAAATCGTCTTTTTGGATTTCTTTGGACACCAATGCCCCCCTTGCCTTGCATCGATAGATACATACAAAAGTATCCAAGAAAAATATAAAGATGATATCGTTGTATTGGGGGTAGAGGTACAAGGACTCACCGGTGAAGAGCTTCAAGGGTTTGGCAAATCAAAAGAGATCAACTATCGATTGGTCTCCCAAGATGAAGCCTACGACTTCCTCAACTACATCACTGTACGCGCTGAATGGGAAGGAAGTATTCCTTTCTTGCTTATCATTGACGATAAAGGGGTTGTGCAACTCATGCACACCGGTATGATAGATGAGAAAACTTTTGAAGAGATTATCGCTGAGCTAAAAAAACCGCAAGAACCTAAAGCATCATAACGCGTCCATTTCTTATCACCAAAGAGCCCTCGAGCTCTTCAGTGTATACCCTATCGCCAAATCGCTCTACAGCCTCATCGAGTGTTGGATTTTTTTGGCAAAAGTAGAAAAACTCATCTTTGATAACTTCACTTCGCCCTATCGCATTCCCATATCTTGAAGCAAAAAGCTCTATATCATAAATAGCTTGCGCCTCTTTACCGGCCAATAGCCCATTGCTTCCCTCACTCTCGCCTATCGGGTGTGGCAACACATATATCTCTTTGCCCTGCTCTTTCGCATACTTAACCGAGTGCATAGAACCGCTATCAATATCGGCTTGTGTTACTATAAGCACTTCACCCAAAGAGACCACAACCTCGTTGCGCAACAGAAAGCTCCACTTCGTTGCTCTAAAATCGGCCTCAAATTGACTCAGCACTAAACCTTTGTGTGCGATATCGATTATCATTTTTGCATTAATTGCAGGATAAACAAGGTCGATACCACACCCAAGAACTGCTATAGTATTTGCAGCTCCTGCGCCTTCGTGTGCTAGAGCATCCACTCCCATAGCTGCACCACTGACGACACAAACACCTCTTTGTGCTAACGCTTTTGCAAGTAAGTAGGTGTACTTTTGCGTATAGAGTGTTGGATTTCTACTGCCGACTATGGCAACTCTTGGTCTCTCAAGCAAAGAGAGGTCCCCTCTATAGCTCATATTTTTAGGCATCTTTTTCAAACCTGAGAGATACTTCTTAAGCTGGAAGTGCTCCAATTCTCGCATCAAAAAATCCTTTTTTCAAAGTATAACATGCACAAAAAAGGAGAAAGAAAATTATTTCATATTGTCATATTTCGATAAAAAAGAGGGGGCACTTTCGCACCTATACTCACTTCATATTACCAAAAAAGATAACCGATAATTGCGACAACAACTATGCCTATAATATTCAAGGCAAATCCTGCTTTTATCATCTGCTTGATCTGAACATCGCCTGAAGAGACTACGATAGCATTAGGTGGTGTGGCGATTGGGAGCATGAAGGCAAAACTGCCGCTCACGGTTGCTAGCATAAGTACGATGATTGCTTCTTGCGGATCGAGTAGTCGCGTAAACTCAAAGAGTATAGGCACCATCATAGAGATGAGTGCAGTATTGCTTGTCACTTCGGTTAAAAAGACGATAAGCGTTGCCACAACGATGAGGAGGATAAAAAAATTGAGTGAAGAAAATCCCAAAAGCATAGTAGCAAACTTGGCAGCAAGTCCGGTTTGCATAAATGCTGCGGCTATACTAAATCCTGCACCAAATAAAAAGATGATCTCATAGGGGATCTTTTTGGTGTCACTCCACTGTAAAAATCCAACTTTTGGCACAAACATAAGCAGACCGAAACCGAGCAAAAGCATCTTCTCGTCAAGCGCGACATCGAACATCTGTTTAGTAAATGCGTTAAGCGCTAAGATGATGATAAGTGATAGAAGCACTTGTGTCAATCTTTTGTGTGTCTTATTGAATGCGATTGGAGTGATATCATCAACTCCGATATGCAGCTCTTTATCTACCCCGCGCGCAATCACCCAAGGCATAACTGTAAGCATGACCACAACAAGCGGCAAAAGTTTAAAGACCCATTCAGCAAAAGGAAGAAAGGACTCTCCTTGCTCTTCTAAAAATCCAAAAAGAATCAGATTTGGAGGTGTGCCGATTGGAGTCAGCGTACCACCTATACTTGCACCATATGCAATCGCTAACAAAAAAACGGCTTTGAGCTCTTTCTTTGAGCTCAAACTCAAAGCTACGGGCAACAGCATCAAAGCGACCGTTGTGTTGGAGAGCATAGAACTTAAGAGTGCCGATGTAACGGCAAGTGCATAGATAACTCCGATAACCGTCTGGGGAAAAATATGCATGATTTTTCTGGCTACTATGGAGTGTAATTTCGTCTTTTCAAAGGCGATAGAGAGCATAAAACCGCCGAGAAAAAGAAATATGATAGGATTGGCATAACCGCTTGATACATCATTAACATCAAGTATGCCAAAACCTGGAAACAGAATTACCGGTAGCAAAGAGACCACACCCATAGGGAGCGCCTCATTGGTCCAGACGATAACAAGGAAAAGTACACTTGCCAAAAGAGCTGATTGGGATGCATCAAAAAAGAGAGCGAAGAGAAAATAACTTCCGAGAGAGATAAGTAAAGAGAGAGATAAAAGACGCATATCAGCCTCCAAAAAGCTCATCGACATAAACAACATCGACATCTTTGAGCAGATTTTTAGAATTTTTAAGTACCCGCATTGTCACACCGTATGGATGGCCTATCGCTATAGCATACCCCTGTTTCTCTGCAACTTTTATCGCTTTTTTAAGTTGTGTCCTTATGCTACCCACCTCTCTTACATTATCCAAAAAAACATCTCTACTTATATACCGTTCATGCAGATCTTTTGTCACCCTTGGTACTTGCGTGTGCGTATCAGTCCTACTATCGATAAAGGTAATGCCCTCTTGTTTTAAAAGAGCGTAGAGCACTTTCATCGCTTGATAATTGGAAGTATAGACGCTCCCTGTATGGTTGTTGATATATTTGACATTTGGAAAAAGTCTCCTGATCTCTTCGATTCTCTCTAGCACCTTATCGGGCGTATCTGCGACCATAAGTGTGCCTCGCATCTTATTCATCTGTGCGCTGCCCGACTCAAGTGGCAGATGCACTATATAGTGATCAAGTTTTTGCGCGAGTATGTCGGTGTGCTCTGCTATCTCTGAAGGAGGAAAGATAGATGGTGTGATCTTGAGTCCCGTTGCTCTGATGCTATCGATCTGCCTTTGAAGATGCACATCATCGATGATGATCACGAGCTTTGCCCTCTTGCCTACGCGCATCGGCTCTTTTTTAACAACAAGGATCGGAGCATCTTTATAGGTGATAACATTTTTGGGTTGCTTCTCTTGAGTCTCTTCTTGTTCATTTTCTAGCGTTTCTTGTCTTGGCTCTATGGCTTTAGCGGGCTCTTTTTTGACCCGGTTGATCGTATGAGGTTTTGCTGCCATATAAACCTTACTGTGTAATCTAAGATTATTTTAGCGAAAAAGTTTTAAGTGTAGAGATGAAATCGGTAAGCTTCTTGAGGTTGTATATCAAGAAAAACTTTTTATTCTGCACAAAATCTACTTTTATGATCCTAGCGTCAACTATTCCGGTTTCAAATAACGGCACAGGTAATCATCCGAATAATCAATTTCCAACTCCATCCAAATCGGCAAATGATCAGACATTTCATGTGTTGTCCAATTTTTGTACGCTTTAGGCCAATCAGCGTAAGGTGCTTTATTGTACGCTTTTCTAATCTTTTCTACCTGTTTCTCATAATGCTCTAAAATTACTTTTGCACTAAGACGTTTTTTGCCTTCAATAGTATCTTTTTCCGATAATTCAAACGGTTTGTTATCGGGATTGGGATGAGGACCGAAAACTGCATGACGCCAATCAAATTTTCCATGACGCAAAAGACGCGTTTTTCGCTCTGCTTTACCTTTTACCGTAAATGCCATATGATCGAACCATTTATTGCCACTCATATTTGTAGGACCAAAATCAGGAACAACTAATGCCGAATCTTTTAAAGCCTGCATAACTTCATCATCTTCCTCTTCGATGTTCATATCTCCAAGAAAAATATGGACTTGATCTTCCGATTTTGCACGCTTTATCAGTGCATCAGCAATGACTTTGATTTCTGCAGCACGCAGACTCAAATCCTTACCAAACATAATATGTGCAGTGCATAAAGAAAATCTAAACCAACCTGCTTGGAATGAAGCAAAAAATGGTGAACGAGCCACTTGATTGCCTGCTATCAAATCTTTTTTAGATAAAACAATCTCTCCAATTATATTGCGAAAAAATACGCGATTGGTATTATAGACAAAAGCCATACGCTCATTATTGCCACCCTCATGTGTAGAAATATCCGATACAAAAAAGTCCCAGTTAGGCCCAAGTAACTTCATCAAACGATGTAAAGGAGCTAGATCACTTTTAATCTCTTGAATTGCACAAATATCAAAATGATCTATGATTTCAGCGATATAATGATAACTCTCATCCATTCGTGGGATGCCACCATCAAAAGCTCGTATATTCCAAGAACCTATAATGAGTGAATTAGGACGACGATCTTTTTTAATGGCATGATAGAGGTCATGGCGTAAAGTTAACAATCTAGTAGATATCCATGCAGCTTTATTTGGATAATCCGAGTCATTCTTGTAGTCTTTTAGGTTGTGATAAAAAGCCATTGTGTCCTCCTTGATATCTTTGAACTATGACTTATTTACTCTTAACTACATTATACATTTAATATCATTAAATTATATAAAAATGTATATTTAAATAAAATATATCGATAAAGTATGGTTATTAAAAAAGGAAAGGAAAGCGCACCAAGAGGTGCGAGGTTTAGTTAGTCTCTTGATCGACTATTTTATTTGCTTTGATCCAAGGCATCATCGCTCTAAGCTTTTCACCTGTCTCTTCAACCGGATGTGCTTTGAGCATATTTCTCTCAGCTGTCATTCTTGCATAACCGGTCTCACCCTCTAAGATGAAATCTTTTGCAAATTTACCGTTTTGGATCTCTTTGAGTATCTCTTTCATAGCCTTTTTAGACTCCTCATTGATAACTCTAGGACCACTAACCATATCGCCATACTCGGCAGTATTTGAGATAGAGTAACGCATATCGGCAATCCCGCCTTCAAAGATAAGATCAACGATAAGTTTCATCTCGTGCAGACACTCAAAGTATGCCATTTCAGGTGGATATCCCGCTTCCGTGAGTGTCTCAAAACCTGCTTGGATAAGAGCACTTACACCGCCACAAAGAACTGCTTGCTCGCCAAAAAGGTCCGTCTCTGTCTCATCTTTAAATGTTGTCTCGATGATGCCTGTTCTCCCACCACCGATAGCACTTGCATAAGAGAGCGCAAGCTCTTTTGTATTGCCGCTAGGATCAGCGTGAACTGCGATAAGATCAGGGATGCCGCCGCCTTTTACAAATTCGCTTCTAACAGTATGTCCGGGAGCTTTTGGGGCGATCATTGTTATATTGATATCAGCTCTTGGTTTGATGCGTCCATAGTGAATATTAAAGCCGTGACCAAAAGCTATAGTCGCCCCTTTTTTGAGGTTTGGCTCTATCTCTTCTTTGTATATCTTTGCTTGAGACTCATCAGGCAAAAGTATCATAACGACATCAGCTTTCTTTGTCGCATCCGCAACACTAAGAACTTCAAAATCTTTTGCTTTTGCTTTATTCCAAGACGAACCGTCCTCTCTTAATCCGATAACAACTTTTACACCGCTGTCTCTTAGATTTTGAGCATGTGCATGCCCTTGGCTTCCAAAGCCTATCATTGCAACTGTTTTTGATTTTATGATACTTAGATCGCAATCTTTATCATAATATACATTGAGCTGACTCATCACGCTATCCTTTTGCTTCTAGAATTTGGGCGATTATAACCAAATATTACTTTAACTTTTTATATTTGAGGGATTTCGTATGCTATAATATTCACATCAATAAAATATTGGAGTTGCTATGTTAGAAATGCTAGATCAAAATGTACTCTGGTGGCACTGGGTAATCTTGGGAATTATACTACTTGTGATTGAACTCAACATAGGTACATTCTTTATCCTCGGTCTTGCTTTTGCATCAACAATCGTAGGTCTTTTAGCCTTATGGCTTGATATTCCTTTTAGTTTGCAGATACTCATATGGCTTATCATTTCAGTGATATTTATAGCGATATGGTATAAAAAATTTAGGATTAAGCAGATCACTGACAGTGGGCAGTCAAACTATAGACTTGACACCCTTGGAACGATCACAAAAGATATCACGGCAAATGCAAGAGGCGAAGTAACCTTTGATATTCCCGTATTAGGCAATACCAAATGGCACGCCACTGCGAAAGAGGATATCAAAAAAGGTTCAAGAGTTATAATCGTTCAAGTCAACGGCCAACTTATCGAAGTCAAACCCATCAACTAAAAGGAGAAACATATGGAATTTTTAAATATAACTATAGTACTGGCCGTTTTGGTCATCGTCACCCTCTACAAGGGGGTCAATATTGTCCCACAAGGCGAAGAGTGGATCGTGGAGCGTCTTGGGAAATTTTCAAGAACACTGAGACCGGGTCTTAACATCATCGTTCCTTATATTGAATCGGTTCGACAAAGAGTCTCTACAAGAGATATCATCCTTGATATCCCACAACAAGAAGTTATCACCAAAGATAATGCCGTCATCAACACCAATGCCATCACATTCATCAGAGTCACGAAACCTGCTGATGCGATCTATGGAGTTGAAAATTTTAAACTCGCTATCCAAAATCTTGTTATGACAACTTTGCGTTCGATCTTAGGTGAGATGTCACTTGATGAAGCACTCTCAAACAGAGAACATATCAAGACGAAACTCAAAGACTCTATCATCGATGATGTTGCTGATTGGGGTGTGACTGTTAAATCTGTTGAGATACAAGATATCGCACCTAGTGGTTCCATGCAAGCATCCATGGAGCGACAAGCAGCAGCGGAGAGAGAGCGTAGAGCGATCGTTACAACGGCCGAGGGGAATAAAAATGCAGCGATATTGGAAGCTGACGGGAAACTCGAAGCAGCCAAAAGAGAAGCGCAAGCACAAATCACGCTCGCAAATGCATCGGCTGAAGCTATCAAAATGATTAGCGAAAATGTCAAAGATCAAGAATTGCCTGCTATGTTCTTACTTGGGGATCGTTATATAGATTCACTCCACAAGATAAGCCAAAGTCCAAATTCGAAATTTGTCATCTATCCTGCCGATCTTCAAGGTGCCATAAAAGGCATGCTTGGCAATGTATTTAAGAAATAACACTTTTCTCATCCCATGCTTTGCATGGGGGCATATATAACAAACTCTATTAAAATCAATTATTCTTTGTCGCTTTCACACTTCTTGTGCTATCCATCAAATCCCTTTAAAATCAGTTAACATATCTTCGTTATAGTATCCATAGTTGCCCTATCACATAATGATAGATGCGACAAACCACCTACCAAAGGAATAACGATGAAAAAGATTATGATCATATCAGCACTTGCTTGTATGGCTCTTTGGGCTACAGATTTTTCTCAAATGAGCACGGAAGAGTTGATGAATATGCGAGGAACGGTTTCACTCGATGAGCGTCCTGCTTTCCAACAAGAGATGCAAAAGCGTATGCAAACACTTACCCCCGAAGAGCGTCAAAAATATATGGGTGCCGGACAGGGAAAAGGCATGGGTAATGGCATGGGTCAAGGAAAAGGTATGGGCAATGGCATGGGGCAAGGACAAGGAATGGGACAAGGCATGATAAACAGACCGAGTTTTAGTGATTTTGACCTCAACGGTGATGGCGTAGTCCCTGAAACAGAGTTTGATCAAGCGCGTGCAGAGCGTATGAAACAAAATGCCGAAGCAGGCAAGATGATGAAAAATGCCGGTAGTGCACCTGCCTTTAGTGATATCGATGCCAATGGTGACGGTAATGTAACGGCTGATGAATTTACAAAACATCAAGCAACACAGATGCAGCAAAAGATGGGCACACCTCCGCCTGCGCAACAGTAATCAAATAGTCTACGGCTACTTGACCGCCTCAGCTATGAGGTGGATCGCCATGCCGTAGGTTGCGGCATTGTTATACCGCGTCAGCACACGAAAATTCGCTCCACCGAGCCAAACTTCATCATGCGTATCATTGCGCAAACGAAGGAGATATGCACTGTTTTCGTTAAACGGCTCTGTAGCGTAGAGTCCATTTTTTTGCAGTGTCTTGATGCTATACTTCGTTTTATGCGTTGGAGTTATCCCTCTATAGCGCTTCTCCTTAAAGTTGGTTCGTACCGCCACACATCTATCATTACGCCATCCGTTTTGATGCATAAATCTTGCGATAATCCCGATGCAATCCTCCAAATCCCACGGATCCTTCACGCCGTCTTTGTTGTAATCCATGCCAAATTTCCTAAAGACGGAAGGCACTTGCTGCACACACCCCATAGCGCCAGCAAATGAGCCTTGAAGCTTGGCGATATCATAACCCTGCTCTTTTGAGACTATAAAGAGATATATGAGCTCATTTTTGAAAAACTTTTGCATACGATTGTGATGAAAAGCCAACGTTGCGAGTGCATCTAGGACGCGATAATCGCCCGTGTATTCTCCGAATTTACTCTCAACTCCGATGAACCCCACGATATACTCCGCAGGCACATCATACTCTTTGCTCGCGCGCTCAAGTGTCTTCTTATAACGCTTTTTAAAATCTTTCGCCTTTTGTAATGATATATCATCGAGCACATGCGCTTTGTATCGCTCCCACGGTCCGTTGGTAGAGCCGACCTTATATTTGCCCGTGTATCTTGCGAGCGTGTCACGATCAAGCTTAGCACCTCTTAGTACACCCTCTATGTAGCTTCGCTCAAATCCATGCTTTTTTACCATCATATCTACAAATGCCCGCACCTCTTTTTTAGCAAGAAAATCATACGCTATAGGAGGTCTGTCGTCATTGGCACTTACAAAATAGCCAAGAGAGATGATGAGCAAAAGTAGTCTAAAAAAACGCACATGGTATCCTTGTGAAAATATGGTTTATTGTAGTGAAAGTTGATTTAAAGAAGCTTATGGAGAGACACTTCCATAGCCTGTTATCTGCCCCTTTTTGATGCCCTCTTGCTCAAGCAAATCAACATCTTCTACAAATACATTGTACCCCTCATCACACTTGAGATAGAACCACTGCTCATCCTTTTCAAGAGTGCTTATATTTTCTATGCGTTGAAATATCTTTGGATTGTTTTCAAAAATATTTGTTTGAAAATAGACTATCTCATCTGCTCTCTTATCGCCATGGATAGTGCCTTGTGAATTACCCTTGGCATTATAGACGACATTGATGATCTTGTCGCCGACTTGCAAAAACTCCTGGGGATCAGCCATAGAGAGTTCTTGTTGGAGCTCTGAAGAAGGAGTTGCTATGATCTCATAACTCTCCACGACAGTGATAGTGTAAAAGTTGATAAGCGAATCTTCCCCCTTTGCCCACGGATGATAGAGTCCATTTTTTACCGTGCATACCTTGTGCTCTTTTTTCTCTCTCAAAGAGACATAGCCCTCTATGGTCGTTTTTCCATCTGTTCCTGCATGGATATTGATGACAGGGCTTGGGTATTCTCCACTCCAAAAATTATAGGCTACTTGATGATGCACCTTGCCGTTACGAATAACATCGATTTTGTATGGCACTTCATCCGCATAAAGCGCAAAACTCAAGCTCATAATTGCCAAAAATAGTTTTAAAAAGCTCACATAGCATCCTTTAAAAAATATAATATTTAATTTACACCAACATATCTAGAATTCATGAAAATAAAGATTTTTTTGAAAACTTTTCCAATAAAATAGAACTTGGGTGGTTAGATAAAGAAACTAATTGATTTACCAACGCTATAGGGACTAATGAATTGTCATACATATCACATTTTAAACTTTCTAAATTACTAAGTATAATATCAATATTTTTAAAATCTTTTTTCTCTGGATTTAAAACAACATTTTCATTTGCAACGGGCAGTGTTATAACATACACATAACCATTGTTAGAATGAAATATAATTTTTGCACCATAATAAGACGTTCTTGCATATGGTTTTGGTTCATCGGGGTTTCCAGGGAGTATATGTGTGTAAATGTGTTTATTACTCAAAAGAATATAATAATTCTTTGGCAATAAGTTTTCATTTTTAATAATTTCATTTGCATGTTCTGTAAAAGAACCACTTTTTTCTAAACCTGCCAAAAATAAATTATGTTTTTTGAATAGATAATTTGTCATATTTCTAAAAAGTTTATGAATATTGGCTGTTTGACCAAAGAATGCCAATGGTCCATCTTTTATAAATAATATTTCATTTAAATAAGATGGTTGTCGTTCTAAAATAGTTTTTATTTGATGAGCTAAAATGATTTGTTCAAATAGTGTAGTGAGATAACCTAAAACACCTCCTGCACCTAACTCATCATCTACTGCTTCGTGCAATCTAAAAATATCTGTTAAATATAAATCACCGTCAATATGGTTAAATTTATAATCTTTTGTCATTTTAGTAGTGTCTAAAATGATATTTTTCTCCTCTGAATTAGGATGACTACTTAGTTTGTATGTTGAAATATTCTGATTTTTATCATACTTAGAAAAAGCTAGCCAATATAAGGTCTCCATATAACTTGTATTTTCTCGATTTTGCATAAAAAAATCATAAATAGTTTTTCTAATTGAATTAGTCAAAGATGAATTGTTTTCATAGGTAATATTTTGCACTGGCATTGTGAATTTTATTCTTTCAATTTTCTTAAACTTTGACATGTCTTCTGGAGAGATAAAAGGTTGTTGAGATATATTATTTAAATCTTCAACATTGAATAATAAGACACCAAATTGAAAGAATGCTAACTTTGCAGATGGAAAGTTCTTTTTAACATTAACTTCAGAGTATCCACCATCAATGGTAATAATATACTTTATTGGACTTTCAGAAATTCCTTTTTGATGTACAAAAGCTTTATCCAACTCAATATTATTGTTATCTTTTGGCAAATTACATTTATCTAAATAACTTTGAACATCATCATCTTTTATTACGTAAGTATGCGATATTTTACTTGCCCATTCCATTGGTTTCTTTCGATTGCTTTTATATGCCATTTAATTACTCAATGTGGCTAAAAACTGGTCTATTTGAACTGGAACTACAAAAGGGTTTGTATATGTTTTCATTCTCACAAAACCTTTATCATTATTAGCACTGAATCGTATTAGTGATGAAGTAAAATCTTCAAAATCATAATATTTTTTTAATTCTTTAGTTTCATCTTCATTATTTAAATGAGCAATAAACCAGTTTTGTGTGTTTTTGAGTATGTTCGAACTTATTGAACTCACTTCTTGCGTCGCATAAATCATACCTAAGTTTAATTTTGCTCCTTCCTTGGCTATTCTATTATATATTTGACTTAAATCTTTATCATCTTTTTTGGGAAATAAATTGTGCGCTTCTTCAAAATAAAATTGGATAAAATTGTTAGGTTGAACATTAATAAATCTGTTCATTGCATTACTAAATATTTTTTGACAAATTCTTTCTGAGTATAAAGTTTGAATATCTTTATCTCCTTGAGACAAATCAATAATGACAATTTTTCCACTTCTCTATTTTTTAGGATAATCATTTAAATAATCACATTCTTTATAATTATCCCAAACGCGCGTAAACCATATAACTGCATCATCTAACGAAATATTTTTTGATGGATCAATTGGGTTGTCTTCTCTAACAAGTGCATTAATTTCCTTAGCACCCTGAAAGCTAACTTTAAATTCATGTGGTAGTTTAAAACCCGCGCAACGTAAACAGCACAAATAAGCTGCTAACTTTCTATCATATCTTATTTTGACTCCTCTGTCGGTATCATAATCATCAGGTTTTTCCAAAGAGACAGCTAAAAAGTTATTTACATAATCAGATGATTCTTTCTTATTTTTAAAATAATTTGAAATTAAGGAAAAGCCAGTTTCAACTTCTTTATAAAAGTTGATTTTCATAATTTCAAAACCTTGTTTTTCCAATACGCTATATCTAACAACATCATCTTCATATAACTCAAAAATAGCTGTCCCTTTATCTTGCATATTTGCATTAGCATACTCACCATTAATATCAAAAATAATTTGACCTATTGGAAATTTGGGAGCACCATTTTTAGCAAAAACTTCTAAATTACTTTCAACATCCACTGAATCATTTTTTAATAAAGATTCATTTGATAGGATTTTATTTTCTGCTTTATTAGAAATTTCCACACTTGCTTCAATAATTTTTTTAATTGTATTCGATTTACCCGTTCTTGTCATTCCAAATAATGCGGTTCTTTTACCAATAAAGTCTTTCGGACTAACATAAACAGGTATTTCATCATTTTCTTGGTTTTGAAATCTTCTACTTGAGCTATACCTAACTTTACCAATTTTAAACTCATTATCGTTTCCAGCGATGTCATCACCAGTTCGTTGATTAACAATTTCTTGTAATGCTTTACCAGTAGCTTTATAAACCCTATAATTATTTGCTGAATAAAAGTTTTCTAAATCAGCTCCAAATTCAATTTTTCCATTTGTCTTATAGAAAACACCGAGTATTCTACATTCTAGTCCTGAAAAACTAAATTCATATCTAGTAAAATCATCTAATTTACTTGGTTTAGTTGCTCCTGCTCTACCAGAAGTGTCTAAATTGTCTTTATAATATTCAATCATTGAACTTACAACATCATTGTCTGTTGGTAACTTTACAGGTGCAAGTGCTCTTAACAATAATGCTTCTTCAACACCATCTTCTCCATCATAATAAGCTAAAAGAAAAGAACTTTGAGGAATTCCTTTAACTTTGTGTTTCCATGCATCAGAAATTAAAATATTCACTTTTTCATAATCTATGTAAAAAGGTCTTCCAATAAAGTTCTCTTCTTTTTTACCTTCTACTAAAACATTTGGTTTTAAACTATCTAGTATACTCATAATTCACCTTTTTATTTTTGTATTTAATTCTGGATCATCAAATCTAATTAGAGATTGTTCGGCATAATTTTCATTTATTTCACTTACTATCCACTTTCTATTAAAATATTCTGCTCTTGAACCAGTTGTATTACTGCCCCCAAAAGGGTCTAAAATTAAATCATTTTCATCAGTTAAAAATTCAATGAAAAAGTCAACAATTCCTTTTGGCATTCTTGCAGGATGAGGAGTTACATCTTTTTCTCTACAAGTTTTTAAAAAATAATCATTTGAAGATGTATTAGAAAAGCTTAATACATTATGAGGTAGCCTAACCTCTCTATTGTTATCAATGTTTTCTAACTCAAAAAAGTTATGAGCAATACTTCCGCCATGATTTTTTAAAAAACCAGTTTTACTAATATTATGCTCAGATGGCCTTTTCCCAGAATTATAGTCCTGTTTTTTAAGCAATTTTTGCATACTTTTACTATAAGGTCTTAAGACTTTTGTATTGTCTGCTTTAGGAAAATCATTTTTTGCTAACCACCATACGTGAGTGTAACTATCAACTGTTCTAATTCTGTTAACAGTCACCCATTGAGCCGGTGATGGCAATTTTGAAGGATTATAAACAATAAACTCTTGAATTAACCGTAAATCACTATTATGCAATAGGCTCAATAGACATTCTAAATGTAACGTAGACTGAATAGGTCTATTAGGCTCCCAAGAATTTCCTATTTCAACAACTAATGAACCATCTTCTGCCAATAACTTTGAAAATATAGGTGCCAAACTCTTAAACCAATTTTTTTTTTTAAATAGTTTTTGTATAAATCTTCAAATTTCGTATTGAAGTATTTGCCTTTTTCTGTCTCATAATATAACTTATTCATTACCTCTTTATATATCCTCATTTATTTCAAAATTAAATTCATTTATTCTACTCCTATTATTATAAGAAACTGATAATAATAGATTAGTTTCTTTACTTATTTATTATTTTAGACGCGGATTACCATCAAACTTTGCCTTGTGATATGCCGCGTTGCTACATCAGAGTGACGGTTTAGTGGATTGCCGCACTTCGTTCGCAATGACGACTTACCCCATCGCTTTCTTTACTCTCCCCATAAGCCCAAAACTCTCCACTTCAAGCAAAGAGAGCGCAAACCATTTTTTGCCAAGGTCTTTGAGGCTTGCACCGATATGGTATATCTCCACCTCATCGATGATGAGAAATCTATCATGCGAACCTGTAAACGCTTTGGCTTTCATATTGGGATATTGGGCATTGTGTTTTTGTAGGTCTATCTTGAGCTCTTTTGTGATGCTTTTAGTCAATATCGTTACTTTTACTTTTGGCTCGCACTTGCTTAAAATCGAAAGAGTTGTCTCATCACAATAGTTATCTATCAAGATTATGGAGCTTTTAGCTTTTTTAACAAGTTTGCTTACAAACAAATATGCATCAAATATCTGTCCATCAAAAAATATCCCTTGTTTTGGCTTGAGAGATTTATCTTCTAAAGAATTTGAGATATTTTCTACTTTTGATTTGAGAGCGGTTACATCATTTTCAAGCGTTATAAACCTTTGATGTGTAATCTTCTCTCCATTAATCACATAACCATCTAACATATAACCTTTTAGCACAGATGTCGCCCACTGTCTAAACTTAGTGGCTTTAAAAGAGTTTACTCTATAACCCACGGAAATAATAACATCAAGGTTATAATGCTCAACCTCTCTTTTTACCTCTCTTTTCCCCTCTTGTTGAACTATTAAGTATTTCTGAATAGTTCGATTTTCAAACAGCTCCTCTTCTTTGTATATTGCCTTAATATGCATATTGATATTTGGGATTGTGACTTCAAATAGTTCTGCTATCTGTTTTTGTGTTAGCCAAATCGTATCCGCTTCTATAGAAACATCCAATTCCAATTCACCGTCATTATATATAACCAAATCTGCCATTTTTTGCCTCCGATTATCAAATCTTAATACAAAAGAAGTGCTGGGCTAAAAAATATGACAATGTGACATATTTACCTCTCGTTTACAAAAAATGCTATAATCATCTCATTATTAATTCCACGATTTTTTCACCGTTTTGGATATAATCCCAAAAAACTAAACACCTATAAGGAGAGACAAAATGGAAAGATTAAAAACCTATGGACTAATGATAGGTTTAACCGTTCTATTTATCTGGTTTGGCGGTCTCATCGGCGGTCAAACCGGTATGATCATCGCATTTGTTATCACGCTTGGTATGAACTTCTATGCCTATTTTTACAGCGATCAGATGGTACTTAAACACTATAAAGCCGTGCCTGTTGAGAGAGGCTCTGCTAGAGAACTCTATGAGATCGTCGAGCAGTTGACGC
>JARROQ010000041.1:0-20493 GCA_037383745.1 Sulfurovaceae bacterium | reverse complement strand
TGCCAACTCTTTATATTATGCTTAGTGCTTGGGCCCAGTTGGAAATGCGTGCACCGTCTGAATCTTGTATCCAAAATAAGCATCCGATAACTATAGGCGGCTCGATATTTTATTTGCCTTCTTCACCTCAATTTACCATAAGGACTGATACGGATACGCTTCTTCTCTTTAAAATCAATAAACACATTCGTAATTTTTGTGATTTATCAAATTCTGGAACAGTTTATGTTATTAATCTCTCCATAAACATGCCATACAATATAGAATCATTTTGTCAAAACAAAAAACGCCTTTGGGGTAACTCTCTATGCTCTTCAGAAAAAACAAGAAAAGAAAAGCTTTATCCAATCAAGGCATCTATATTTTCAACTCAAAAGTTTGATTATAAGCGTATGTTGGCTACTCATTTTTATTCGGACATTGTCAATAAGATTAAAAAAACTAAAGAGGTAAAGAAAATTGGAATATTTAATCATTATGATAACCGTTATTGGGTTGTCAATGATGGATCTTGGAAAAATGAAGCGGGAGAACCTTTTTATCTAGATTGTTACGATACAAAACCTGAATCATTATATTGCAAAACAGGTTATATTTTAAAAACAGGCGTAGGAGTTTCATATGATTTTAGAACTTCATTAAAAGATATTGAAGCTGTTTCAAAGCAAGTAGATGAAAATTTCCGCCAAATTATTACAGAGTTAGCAACATCTCCAAATTGATTTAAAATCAATCTTTAGAAGTATTTTGGCTTACTCCGTCTTTCACCCTCAGGTTTACTCGAGGATAACAGCATATCCATGATAGTAGTTTTCCGTTCATCCTGAGTAGTGAGCTTGGCGAACTATCGAAGGGTAACGAATACAAAAATAGTGAGCTTGGCGAACTATCGAAGGGTAACGAATACAAAAACTCATCATGGTTCGACAAGCTCACCATGAATGAACTTATTTAATTTGGAGAAAATGGATTCCTACCCCTGCCTTCGCAGGAGTGACAGGAGGAATGACGAAAAAGAATAGAGTATAGATTGCCACGAAGCTAAAGCTTCTCACAATGACACAATTTGTCACCCTGAACTTGATTCAGGGTCTCTCTCATCTATAAAGTTGAGAAGCTGAGAAGCTGCCTCTTGGTATCGTTTTGCACTCTCGCTTGAGGGTTGATTATAGACAACCGGTGCACCCGTATCGCCACCTATTCTGATAGCCGGCTCGATAGGTATACGAGTAATCAAACAAGTATCAAACTCTTTAGCGACGGCTTCACTCGTACCCATACCAAAGATATCGGACTCCGTATTACACTCAGGGCATATAAAGCCGCTCATATTTTCGATCACTCCGGCTGTTGGAATATGAAGTTTCTGGAACATATCCAAGCTTCTTCTACTATCATCCAAACTCACCTCTTGTGGTGTTGTGACGGTAATGCCCGCCGTTACCGGAACTGATTGTGCAAGGGTAAGTTGTGCATCTCCTGTTCCCGGTGGCATATCGATAACAAGCACATCAAGATCACTCCAAAGGATATCGCGAAGCAACTGCTCGATCGCCTTCATAACCATAGAGCCTCTCCAGATGAGTGACTGCCCCTCTTCCATGAGTGAGCCCATACTCATCACCTCAACGCCGTAAGCTTTGAGTGGTATGACTTGATTGTTTTGGATTTCAGGTCTTTGATCATTTAGTCCCATCATCCTTGGGATATTCGGCCCATAGATATCTGCATCCAAAAGTCCTACTTTTTTACCCTGCATCGCCATGGCGATAGCAAGATTGACAGAGGTAGTTGATTTGCCGACACCTCCTTTACCTGAACTTATCATCACAAAATTTTTGATATGCGGCACTAAGTTTTTGCCGCTAATGGTGTTGCTTTTTTCAACAGGTGCTTTTGGTTGGTTGATAATCAACGCAACCTCATTCACACCTATCTTTTTAAGCTCGACCTCGATATCTTTGGTAAGCTGCTCTTTGACCTCAGGTGCGCTTGATGTAATCTCAAGTGCCACCGAAGCTTTTTCGCCTTGCGCTACAACATCTTTGATAAAATCAAAAGTAACGATATCTTTTGTGAAGCCCGGATAAATCACATTTTTTAAAGCTTCTAAAATCTCTTCTTTTGTTGCCATCTTTTTTCCTTTTTAATTGTTAAAGCTCTTTTAAAGTTTTTGAATTTTAACCAAATAATATAATTTTACTCTTAATTAAAAAAGCAAATCTATTTTAGAAGTTTTGACACATCTCTGCTTGGCATAATGTGCTAAAACTTTTTATCAATTCATAGACTCTTTGTGCTCTTCTATAATGCTTTGCGTTATCTTATAGGAGCAAAATTTCGGGCCGCACATAGAGCAGAATTCTGCCTCTTTAAAGACATCTTGAGGGAGCGTTTCATCATGAAACTCTTTGGCTCTATCGGGATCAAGTGCGAGCTCAAATTGGCGATTCCAATCAAATCGATACCGTGCATCACTCATCGCATCATCCACATCACGCGCGCCTTTTCTCCCTCTAGCGATATCTGCAGCATGCGCAGCTATCTTATAGGCGATGATCCCCTCTCTTACATCTTTGGCATTAGGAAGCCCAAGATGCTCTTTTGGCGTCACATAGCAGAGCATACTCGCTCCGTGCCAACCGCCGACTGCCGCACCGATTGCCGAGCTGATATGATCATACCCCGCAGCGATATCGGTAACAAGAGGGCCCAAGATATAAAACGGTGCTTCATGGCAGTATTCACGCTCTATCTTCATATTTCTCTCGATCTGATTGAGCGGTATATGCCCCGGCCCTTCTATCATGATCTGTACATCTTTTTCCCATGCTCGCAGTGTAAGCTCGCCCAATATTTTTAACTCACTCAATTGCGCCTCATCACTTGCATCATGAAGGCATCCCGGACGCAGGCTATCACCGAGTGAGAGTGCAACATCATACTTTTGGCAGATATCAAGAATAGCATCATACGCCTCATAAAAAGGATTTTCTCTATGATAATGCATCATCCAAGCTGCCATCAAAGAACCACCACGACTCACGATTCCCATCTTTCTTTTGGCAATATGTGGCATAAAACGAAGTAGAAATCCTGCATGCACGGTAAAATAGCTCACCCCCTGCTTTGCCTGTTTTTCGATAACTTCAAGCATCTTCTCAATCGTCAAATCCTCAATCTTATCATTACAATCATGAAGTATCTGATAGATAGGCACCGTCCCGATCGGCACACTTGAATGTGCGATGACTGCCTCTCTGATGCTATCCAAATCACCGCCTGTGCTGAGATCCATGATGGTATCTGCACCGTATTTCAAACAAACATCTACTTTCTCAATCTCACCGGCAATATCAGAAGCAAGAGCAGATGAGCCTATATTTGCATTGATCTTGCAACTCGCTACCATACCAATCGCCATCGGTTTTTGGTGCTTGTGGTTGATATTGGCAGGGATGATGCACCGTCCTCTTGCAATCTCACTTCGCAAAAACTCAGGATCGATATCTTCTTGGCTCGCTACATACGCCATCTCATCGGTGATGATACCTTGCTTGGCAAAATACATCTGCGTCTGTACCGGATGCTCTTTTCTCTTCTCTATCCACTTTTCTCTCATAGACCGTCCTTAGATATTATCTAGATATTTATACTTATTAAATCTTAAACTCATATAAAATAAATTAAATCAGATAATGTTTCTCATAAATTACCTAATCTTAGGTAGAAAAAAACTTAATCGATCATCAAAAAAGATTGTATCAAGTATATGGAGTGTATAATTTAGTTACACTTAGCATTGCAAACCAATAAAGGATCGTTACGTGAGAGACATAACCCTGATTTTGCTTGCAGCAGGCTCTTCAACACGATTTGAAAGCCCTGTTAAAAAACAGTGGTTGTATATAGATGATGCACCATTGTGGCTTTTCGTAGCAAATCAATTCAAAAAATATAATTTCAATAAGATAATTATTACCGGATCTAAAAAAGAGATAGTCTATATGAAAAAATTTGCCGATTTTGCTTTCATAGAAGGTGGATCGAGCAGACAAGAGTCTTTAAAAAATGCTCTTTCACTCGTCGAGAGCCCCTATGTCTTGGTCACGGATGTGGCACGATGTTGCATAGATCATGAGATGATAGAGCGAATATTGGATCAAAAAGGCGAGGCAGATTGCATCGTACCTGCGATTGCGCCTATAGATACTATCTATTATGATAATGAAAATATCGATAGAGAGCGTGTAAAATTGATACAAACTCCACAACTTAGTGTTACTCAAGTACTCAAAAAATCTCTTGTGGATACGAAAGAGTTTACAGATGAGAGCAGTGCTATCGCTCATCAAGGCGGCAAGATACATTTTGTAAAGGGCTCAGTAAAAGCCATGAAACTCACAAGCAAAGATGATCTTAAAAAATTGGATTGCCTCCAAACAGCTGCAAAGAAAAACTTCATAGGTTTTGGCATAGATACACATCAATTTGAGGCGGGGAAAAAACTCCTCCTTGGAGGCGTAGAGATACAATCCGATGTCGGCTGTAAAGCTCATAGTGACGGGGATGTGCTTATCCATGCTATCATTGATGCGCTTTTAGGTGCAAGTAATTTAGGTGATATAGGGGATTTCTTTCCCGATAGTGACGCGGCATATAAAGATATAGACTCCACCTTGTTGCTTCAAGATGTAGTAAAAATGGTCCATGATTTTGGTTTTGAGATTGTCAATATCGACACCACTATCGTCGCACAAAAACCAAGAATATCGGAGTATAAAAATGCCATTCAAGCTCAACTCTCCGAGATTGTAGGCTTAGAGCAGAGGTTTATCAACATCAAAGCAACAACATCGGAGAAGATGGGTTTTATAGGCAGATGTGAGGGGATAAGTGTCCACGCAATAGCCAATATCTCCTATAGAGATTGGAGCAGTTTATGAAGATAGTAATCATAGAAAATGAGGTCTACTTAGCACAAAGTATCGCTGCTAAACTCATGGAGAAAAACTTCGAGGTTGAGCTTTTTAGCTCCGTCAAAGAAGCAAATGAGCGAGAGGCTGATGTCTATCTGCTCTCTGCAAATCTGCAAGGGCAATCGATAAACTCGCTTATCGAAAAACACAAAGATAAGATTATCATCTTGATGGTCAATTATATCAACAATGACACCGTCAGCGAACCCATAAAGTTAGGAGCAAAAGACTACATCGTCAAGCCTTTTATGATAGAGGAACTACTAAGAAAAATCGAGCACTTTAGAGAGTTTCAAGCACTCAAAAAAGAGAATCTCCTCTGCCAAGACTATATCCAAAATATCTTCTCAAATATCGAATATGACTATGACATCAGTAAGCTAAAAACCCCGTGCATTATCATCACCAACTATTTAAGACTTGCCGATAAGATGGTCTTTGATTATGCCTATAAAAATAAACTCTCGCTCACGATGCTCTCTGCTAAAGAGAAAGGGTATAAGGATGCTATAACAAAACAGACAGCGAGCTCGCTCCTCTATTTTAGTGACTTTGATAGACTCAAGAAAAAAGATCAAGATGAAGTTTTAGAGCTTCTCAAGCCATACAAGTTCATCTTGGCAACAAATAGTGCTATAGAGAGCGACTATAAAACCGTCACATTAGAGAGTGAAGATAAGCTCTATCATCAAAATGAGGTATTGACAATCGATGATTATGTTAAATTTATCATCAATACTTTTCAGCATCAATTTCCTGATACGGAACTCTCTAAAAAATTAGGAATTTCTAGAAAAAGCTTATGGGAAAAAAGGAAAAAGTATGGTCTCTACAAGAAAAAATAAATCTATCTATATCGACACCGAAGCGCTCTCATCTTTGGCACTTGTAAAGGCAGGGTTGATATCTCCTGTTGATGGGCTTATGGACTCTAAGACCTCAAAAAAAGTAAATGAGACAAAGTATTATAAAGGTGTGCCCTTTCCTTTCTCTTTTGTACTTGCACCGAGTGGCAAAAGAAATCAAGAGGTGATACGCTCACTCAAAAACGGGGAAATTGTTGATCTTATCAACGACAAAGAAAAGGTTGGAGAACTTACTGTGGGAGAAGTATTTGAGATCGATCCTTTAGAGCGAGTTCAAAACATTTACGGCACAACAGATATGGGGCATCCCGGCGTAAAAAATACGATGGCAAGACTCGGCTCTTTGGCTGTAAGCGGGGAATATCATGTAAAATATGCGCCGATTGATGAGAGCATCTCGATGTTAAGAGAGATGATTGAAAAAAATGACGCAAAGAAAGTCACCGGATTGATGCTTGCGGCAAATCCTCTCAATCGATCACATGAGAGAGTCATACGAGATACACTGAGCAGATCGGATATCGTCGTTCTTTTCTTGCGAAAACCTTTTACCGAAGAGGGGCTCTCTTTTGATATACGATACGATGCACTCAAGCTCTATGTTGAGCGTTTCTTACCTGCAAATAAAGTTGCGATCGTCCCTTTTGAAAACACCTATGTGTTTGCCGGTTATAATGAGTTGATTCTTGATGCACTTTTAGTAAAAAATTATGGTTGTAATGAGCTTGTTGTGGGTACAAATCATGGAGGGCTTGGGCTCTACTATGATCACAACGAGATTCATACAATCTTTAATCAGTGCAAAGATATAGGGCTTGATATCACAACGATTGATGAGTATGTCTATTGTGAGGTGTGTAAAACGCTTGTGAGCTATTCAACCTGCCCACACGGAAGGCATCATCACATACACTACAACTCAAATTCAATCATGAAGCTTATCCAATCAGGGCTCATCCCTCCAACCATTTTGGTCAGAAAAGAGATCAGCGCATCGATACTAGCAGCACTCTTTCCAAATAGACTCAAAAATATCCAAGAGATCTACTATTCGCTTATGCCAAGTAGTGGACTGCTCGAAGATCATAGCGATGAGGAGTTCTATATCAAACTGATTGAGCTCTATCAAACAACATCACTCAAATAGGAATAACATGGACTTACAAAAACTTTTTTTGACTTTTTTCGGCGCCGGCTTAAGCCCAAAAGCTCCTGGAACTGCGGGTTCATTGGCTGCTCTTGTTGCAGGACTCCCTGTGATCTATTTTCTAGGCTTAGAGAGCCTCGCCATACTTACACTTGCTATTACTATCGTCGGTATATTTGAGATCAATCGATATGAAAATAGGGTCAAGGAGCATGATGCTCAAGAGATCGTCATCGATGAAGTAGCAGGTATGTGGCTTACTATGATCATAGCCTACCCGATAGGAGCAGAGGTTGGTTATGGTTTTGGAGTGATACTCTCTTTTGTTTTGAGCTTTTTAACGTTTAGACTCTTTGATATATGGAAACCTTCCACGATCGGTTGGATTGATAGAAAGGTGCAAGGCGGACTTGGGGTTATGGGCGATGATATCCTCGCGGGACTTGCTGCCGGACTACTAAGCGGGGTGATCCTGATAGGGCTTGATAAGATTTTAGGGTAGAATCTGCATCCCACATCAAAAGAGCTAGAGCGAGTCAAAATCCATTAATTTTCCAATAGTTGGAGCTAAATTATCAAAAAATTCTGCTCCATTAATACACTTATTATCATGAATTTCACAAATACCGAATACCTCTTCAACATCATTAAAATAAATTCCATACTCTTTAAATTTTAAGACCAAAAAGAAAACCTCATCACAAGCGTTAGTCATAGCTATAGGGTAAAATTCCACTTTATATTTTTTATAAAAATTTTCTGTATCTTTTCTTCATTGTCAATTAAATTTTCAAGATAATCACGAACTTCTCTATATTCATTGATTTGCATAGTCAATTCCTTTTTATTGCATTACATATAGAGGATCATAGATTTTACTTGTTTCGCCTCTGTATAGTCAAGAAGCATCATTTGCAAATATAAAAGGGTTTCATCTTGATATCTTTTCTTTATCTGGCTCAAATAATTGTTTGAAATCTGTACATCCATCGGCAAAACCACCATCACACGCTTTTTTATAAAAGATTTTAGCTTGATCAACATCTTTTTTGACACCTAAACCCTCATCATACATTGTACCAAGACCGAAACACCCCTCTGCAAAATCTTCATCACATGTTTTTCTATAAATTTCTAACGCTTTAAGATAATCTTGTTTGACGCCATGTCCATCTCTATATGCATTAGCCAAATTAAAACAGCCTGCATTAAGATTGCCATTATTACAGGCTTTAGCATATAACATATTTGCTTTAGAATAATCTTGCTTTACACCATACCCATTTTTATACAACATGCCAAGATTATTACATCCACCAAAAAACCCTTTATTGCAAGCTTTATCAAAAAGTTCTTTAGCTTTAGAATAATTTTGTTTTACCCCCTGACCATTAAAGTACATAACCCCTAGACTATGACATCCTATGCTAGAATTCTCATCGCAAGCCTTACTATATATTGCTTCGGCTTTTGAATAATCTTGTTTTACTCCTAACCCTGAATGATATAAAGAAGCAAGGTTTATGCACCCATCAATAGAGCCCATTTTGCAAGCTTTACTGAATAGCATATTTGCTTTAGAATAATTTTTATCTACCCCCTGACCATGAAGGTATATAACCCCAAGATCATGACATCCTAAGCTAGAATTCTCATCGCAAGCCTTGCTATATATTGCTTTGGCTTTTGAATAATCTTGTTTTACTCCTAACCCTGAATAATATAAAGTACCAAGGTCTATGCACCCATCAACAGAGCCCATTTTACAAGCTTTTTCAAAAAGCTTTTTGGCCCTGATATAGTCTTGTTTTACACCAAGACCATATTTATAATATACTCCAAGAGTATTGCATGCTTTATCAAAACCAATATCGCAGGATTTTCTGTAAAGACCTGATGCATTTAAATAGCTTTGCTTTACACCAAAACCTTGTTGATACAAATCACCAAGATACCAGCACCCTTTTTTATCGCCCTCAACACACGCTTTATTAAAAAAATATTTTGCTTTAGAATAATCCTTATCAACACCAAATCCATTAGCATATAAGATTCCTGATTTCCAACATCCAGTCATATTACCATCGCTGCACGCTTTTTCGAAAATAACATTTTTTGTTTTAGCATATTTCATAAAGTTCGCATGATTCATGCCTGCATATATTAAATTAACAAAAAAGATTACAAAAATTAATAATATTCTCTTCATTTAAATACTGGAAAAATATAGGGATTGGTGACAATGACAACTCATAAACACTCCTTATGTTTTCTAATCCAATAATTATACCATTATCTAAAAAAGAGTTTTTCTAATAAAAGGAGGGGGGGAACTTTATATTTTTTCTGGATTCCTGCTTTCGCAAGAATAACAAAAAAAGACAAATAGATTAAAAATACTCCTCTAAAATCTTAGGTAAAAAGGCGATCGTCTTCTTTGCTCTTGCGATGTGACTCTCAAAGATAGCACTACTTGTGGGGGCTCTTCGGATAAACTCTTCATATATCTCTATCTTATCTTCTATATGTGCTCTAAGAGCACCTAAGACACGCTGCATATTGTCTCTATCGCTTGCATATTTCATCAAAAGCTCAAACATCCTCTTTCTAGGATGGATCGCCATCGAATCACCTGCTGTTGCAGCTATATCTTTGATATCCCATCTTGATATATAGACTCCACTCACACTCGGCGCCATGATCTTCGCATAGAGCGCCTCAGTAAAAGAGGGATAATCCTTGAGCTCATCTTCACTCTCACAAGTGCCTTGCGCACAATACTTATTGGCATCAAAACCCTCAAAAGCTTTTTTTAAATCGTCTATATCTTTCATTGCTCTTCTCCTAAAAGTGTCGGGATACGGTTGATATCTATACTTACTCCATACCATTTGCTAGCAAGCAACAACATTTTTGCTGCTTTTATAGTGCTCTCATCGAGCATCTCCGTATTGTCAAAAAGTTTTTCTATATCACCTGCTAAAGAAAAAGCACTTATCCTGCCTGCTTTGATCTCTAGATAATCGATCGCCTCATCCTCGTTCTCTAAAATATCACAAAAAGAGCGTACCCGCTCTTTAAACTCATCTAAGAGTATGACTTTATCTATCTTTGATCGTGCGATATTGGTAAAGGTAAAATCAAAATGCTCCTCTTTGACATTGAGCGCAATGGCCGTGGCATTGATCGCATCAGTTTTGAGTATCTTGTTGAAAATTCTTCGCTCTAAAGAGTTTTGTCCTGCTAAACCCAAAATAGTACAAAGCTGTGTATCCGGTCGTATCTCGTGTGGCTCCAATGTCTCTCCTTTAAAATATAATACCGCTTTTTTCATGAAGCGATGCAGCCTCTTCTTCTTCTACTTTACACCTTGGGCAAAGCATCTCACCGCCTCTATATGTAAAACTGTTGCCGCACTCATCACATCTTTTTATATCAAAGTGTATGAGTGTTTCTTGATGGTGCTTTCCAAACTCCCCAAGATCAAAATGGGGACTCATCGTTATGGCGTCTACCTCACACACATCATGGCATAAACGACACTTTAAGCAGAGCATAGCATCAAAATTGATTAGTGAAAACCTCCCATCACTTGAGAGTGCACCGCTTGGGCAGAGCCTATAGCACATTTGGCAATTTGTACAACTATCATTTACGACCTTATCCGAGATGAAACTTATCTTCTCGCTCTTGATGGCAACACTATTTTTAAAAAGATCGGAATATTTTAAAACGCTAAAGAGTATCTTTCTTTTTTCCGGGATATGTTGCTCTTTGAGTTTTGCTATATCATCACTCTCTAAGAGGTGTTGACTCAGCTCATCTGCCTCAAGGGACTCCTCAAAACGCTTTTTTTGCTTGAGTGCGCCCTTGAGTGAAAGATTCGTTAGAAAATCCCTTCTTGATCCACCCTCATCTTTATCTACGGGTTCGCTCTCATCTTCTGAGCGCTCTTGAATCACCTCTATCTTTTTAGCAGAAACTGCACTGAGTATTTGATTGACCTCATCAACCCTTTTTAAAATCTGTTGCAATTGAACGGAATCCTTATCATAGCTCTCGATGTTTATCTTGAGATTTTGCTCTAGTGCCAACGCGAGAGAGAGGAGATGCTCGACACTCAATAACGATAAGCAAGGAAGCTCTTTTGATGGCACAAGGGTATCGCTCTTTGCATCTAAAAAATCAAAAAAGAATCGACTCAAAACAATGCCGCTCAAACCAAGCGCCTCACATGGGCAAGCCCCAACTGCAGCAGCAGCTTCGATACCTGTTTGATTTTTAAATGTGGGGATATTTTCTACTATGCTGATGTGCTCAGGCGATGCCTCAGCACAACAAGCACAAAGAGAAAATTTACTTTTTGCGCGTACGCATTTGGCTACATCAAGTTCTAGTCGCATAGATTAGCAACTCTTTTTGAGTTTCGAATTTATATACTCAAAATCACTCAGTAGAAAATCCAACGCAAACTCTGCTCCATCATGATACAGTGGTGTGATAGATTCCCTTTTGACATTGATAAGAAACATCGGTGCCCAACGAAGTAGATGTTGCTCTAAAAAATCTATCGCTCCCAGATCAGTTTTCGCACGTTGCACGCATTCGGTTATCCGCGGGATGATATTCTTCGCAACGGGATGCATCATGCTGATGTCCGGTCCGGAAATATTTCTTTATAGTTTGGGAACATAGAGAGAAGATTTGCTTCACTCTCAAAGCTCGTTAAAAATTTCTCATCAACTTCGACTAACATCAATCTTGCGATGAAGCTATAGAGTGCTTGACGAGCATTTGTTTCTTCTTTAAAAGAATTCATTGGAACCTCACAATCTTATTTAGAGATATAGTATTTAAAAAACGACAAAGAGTCAACTAAGAGCGTGAGATATTCTCATGCTCTAGCCTATAATCTCTACACTGTAACCTTTTTTAGATATCTTTGGACCGGGACGCTTCATGTGCACCGGTCTTCTGAGTGTATCGCCTGCTTCAAGTGGTCTTGTGAGTTGATCTCTCCATGCTTGATAGATTTTCATGTTATTTGCATAATTGACATAGATATCACCTATCACCTCTCCTTGCTTAGCTTTCTCTATAATGACCTTTTGGTGCCAAGCATGGTTTCCTGCTATCGGATCGGGGTGTGCGGCAGCAACTGCATTTTGCCATGAGCCACTAAGTCCATCCCACCAGATATTGTCAAGGTCTTTATTGTACTCTTTAAACTGCCAAGTATCAGGTCGCTTGAGCATCCCCTTTTTGATACCCTCTAGAGGTTTCATCGTACCAATCTCTCCATCCATATGCATCTCAAAAAGTGGAGCGCCGAGTCCAAGAACACCTAATTTGTGCTCAAACCCGGGTATCTCAACAGCATTTTTGAGCTTCCATCTTCCTGCGTGATGTGAACAAGCAAGCACGCCCGGCATCGTACCCTCTGTTGGCACTGCCATTGCTATAAAATAGCCCGACTCTAAACCACAAAGCGTATCAGTAATCGTCACTTTTATGGAATCACCTCTTTTGATGCCAAGTCGCGCGGCATCACTTGTGTGTATCCATACAGGATTGTGATTTTGCGATATCTCCATAAGATGTTTTGAGTTAACCGATCGCGTATGGATATTGTATGGCAATCTAAAAATCGTATTGAGTGCAAACTCATTCTCTCCATTCATATAATCATGATGCACTTGTGTCACAAGATGAATCATCTCTTTTCTCTCAGCTTTACTCTTCGGATAGATAGGCACGGCATACTCCGGCCATTTCCACTGCGCAAACCACTCAGAGAAGAACTCAAGCTTTTTACTTAGTGTATGAAAACCTTCCATAATCTCTCCATCAATCTCGATACCTATCGCCTCTTTTTCTCCATGTGCATCCGCAACAAGGAGTGTGCCAAATTTATCTTTAGTCACTTGACTCGCCTCATATCTCTTGCCCTCTACGATATAGGCATCGCCCTCTTTTTCGAGTGGTCTCTCTTGCGGTTTATAGATATTATCCTCTTCAAGCCAAGTACCCATATCGCGCATCATCTCATAGTTTGGATACTTAGAATCAGGGTATTTTATCTTTGCTGCTGCTTTGAGGTTTGGCAGATTATCAAATGCCTCTTGATACCATTCAGCGATCGTCACTGCTCTACTTGGATCCTCTTTTGAAGCCCAATGTTCTCGGACTCCAAGTGATCCATCAGGATCAACATAATCCACCATGATATTTGCCCAAAACTCAACCTCTTCCCATATCTCACCAAGACCTGCTTCGATATGTGCTTCAAGTGTTGCTCTCGCAGGATTTTTTGGTTTCCATCCCATCTTTTCGAGCGCAACCCTAAGAGCCGGATTTCTAAAGCTGAGCCAGCGAGAAGGCTGTGTTGCCTCTGATTGCTGATCGTGTCGCTCCCCTGCTAATCCCACCGGCAATACATAATCACAAAACCAATTTGTCTCAGACCATGTCGGCGAGAGGTTAAAAGAGAGCTCAACCTTGTCTTCTCTTTTAAGTGCTTCTATCCATCTAAATCCATCCGGATTGATCCAGACCGGATTGTAGATACGTGGTACATAAACGCCTAACTTTTCAGGCACTTTAAGCCCTTTGGCATTCCATTTTGCTCTCCACTCATCATCAAGGAGCAGATGTGGCAATAAAAAGCTCATCTCATAAGCACTCAAAGGATACTCCGGTGGCCAAGCTAACTCATTCCAAACATCTACTTTGTCCGGCGCAACACCTGAAACTGTCGCCTTGTCACCCTTGCCGTTGACCGAGATTACATGCCAATGGTGAAGTCCGATGCCACCCTTATCGCCCGCCATGGCACCTCGAAGAACAAACGGCAAAAATGCTGCTCTTGCGTTCATCCATCCACCTCTGTGTCCTATAGGACCGGCTCTCCAAATATAAGTCGCAACCCTTGCACCTGCATCGATAAACATATCATAGAGTTTTTCTACTGTTTTCGCCTCAATGCGACACTCTTTAACCACGAAATCAAGCGTATATGGACTATACATCTCTGATATCATCGTTATGAAATCTTCATAACTATCACCTTTTGGTACTGATTTGATATAGCCCTTTTCAACAAGGAGCGAGAGATACTCTTTGTTTGACATCAGTCTATCCCAGTTGACCCATTTTTTTACAAAATTGTGGTTGACCAAAGAGTCACCATTGAGCCCTTTTTCATTGAGAATTCTATTGGCAAGATAGAGATAAAGCGCTGCTTCGGTTCCCGGCCAACAAGGCACCCAAAGATCAGCCATACCGGCTGAATTTGACATTCGAGGATCCATAACGACAAGCTTAGCACCTCTTTTTCTCGCATCAGCTATTCGCCCTGCAGCTTGTTGGAAATAGTGCCCTGCATCTGCTGCGTGAGAAGACTGCAAAAAGATAAGATCGGCATTCGCCCAATCAGGAGAATTTCTATCATCATTTGTCCACTGGATTGTTCCTTCTCTAGCACCTGCACTACAGATATTTGTATGTGAGTTCCAACCATCTACGCCGAGAGATTGTGGCACTCTTGCACCAAAACCATTCTCATTTGGACGTCCCACTTGATACATAAACATTTTCTTAGAAACTTCATCATCACTTTTAAGCAGGCTTGCGATTTTAGAGCCTATCTCACTCATCGCCTCATCCCAAGTAGTTCGCACCCATTTCCCCTCGCCTCTTTTGCTTCCGGGAGCTCTTCTGAGTGGGAATGGGATTCTATCAGGATCATACATTTGCGACTCGGCTGCATATCCTTTGGCGCAATTTCTCCCTCTACTTCCTGCATGCAGAGGATTTCCCATATATTTTCTTACTTTCAGCTGACCACCTTTTTTATATGAGCTCAAATCAACCCAAGCCGTCAACCCACATGATGCTTCGCAATTTGAACAAGCAGTAGGAACGAGCATATATTCTGTCGCCGTGATCCCCTCAGGATTTTTTTCACTCTTAATCCCTCTTCTGCCGATACCGCCTCTTTTCCAATCATTGCCATCAAGTTCGACATAACTATTCCACTCTTTTGGATTAGGATAAGAAAAGAGTGCTTTTGGAGTAGATGTAAACTCACTCGAAGCGTTTGCAGGCGTATCTACGATAGTTTTAAAAACTCCTAGAGTAAGCGTTGTTCCTGCTACGGTATAGGCGCTATTTTTGAGGAAATCTCTTCTACTCTCAAAAAAGCTCTCTCTGTTTTGATTCATCTTTTTAACCATATCAATCTCCTTAACTCAACGGTAATAGTTGAGGTATTTTTAGCCAAACATCTTTTGCCAAATAGAGCCCTATGAGAGCCGAAATGGCAGCAACTTTTGCAACGCTTTTTGTGTTCTCTTTAACAGAGAGGATACCTAAGAAAAATGGCAAGATATATCCCAATATCATTGCTACCCAAAACTGGATACTATAGGCGCCTCCTAAATGAATGTATGCCAGAGTCGCCTCAGCTTCTGATGATTTAAATGAGAAAAAGTATTCACCCATATAGATCAAAAAGCTAAAAGTAACAGCAAATATCAACACGAGCGTGATATCTTTTTTCACTGCATCACTCCATTTTGTGCTAAAAAGCAAGAGTGTGGCAGCACCCGCTATGAGTGCGGCTAAAAACATCTGCGTGAGCTCTGTAGGTGCCTGCCATAACTCTCTCGCACTGGACTCTGCCATAATGATCGCAGTATAGAGCGTCACAGGAAATGCCAAAAATAGAACAATCGGAGAAAGTTTATCGTAGAGCGATTCGCTCCCTCGTAACTTTTTTGCAACACCATTGTGTCTGAGGACATCAGGAAAACCGCTTGCAAGCCCAATGATAAGCATCACTGAGACCAAAAGCGTAAAGAGAGATGCTATCCAAGCTCCAACAGTGATTGCAGAAGTAAAGTGCGGATGAAGGAATATGTTTATCATCCTATAAGGCTGGTGCAAGTCGATGAGCGTAAAGAGCAAAAAGACATTGAGCGCGATAAATGCGATAAGCGGTATGAGCCATCTATAGTTTGGCATCTGCTCTTTTTTATGGCGGAAAAGAAGATACGCACCGACTATGATAACTCCCGTGCCGATACTCTTTGCCCACATATTGATAGTAATGATACCTCCCCAGATAATCCCCGGGAGTGCAACATCAAGCGTGACGAGTGATTGTGTGGCGTTAATTGTCTCTTGCATTAGTGACCTCCTTTTTCGGTTTTGTCAGATTGCATAAAACTTTTATTGTCTTTTTCGTGCGATTTAAAAGGTGCTAAAAATCTATCGAGTATGCCATGATGCGGATCACCGTTTGTTTTAAGGTGTGTGATATTATTGAAAAGCCCATACCCTTCGATTCTCTCATGTGCAAGCGGATCAAGCGAAGAGGTACCGCCGCCAACATAATAGTGTTTAGGGTTGGTATGTTTTTCCGGTTTTCTTACCTGCACATTCCCTTTGTGTGCCATGATATACTGAGATATGTGACTTGTATCATCTTCTATATCTCCAAAAATATTTGCCTCAACGGGACATGCAACAACACAAGCCGGTAGTAAACCACCCTCAACTCTATGGGCACAGTAGGTGCATTTGTCAGCGGTATTTGTCTCCGGATCCATATAGATAGCACCATACGGACATGCCATCATACAGCCGGCACAGCCTATGCATCTTTCGTTATCTATATTAACGATTCCGTTATCAAGGTAATGAAGTGCTGATACGGGACATATCCTCTCACAGGGTGCATTTTCACAGTGGTTACATCGAAGTGGTGTAAAACTTCTTGAAGTATCGGGAAATACTCCTCTATCGAAATATTTGACCCTCAATCTCCATGAACTAAGAGGAACCTCATTTTCAACTTTGCAGGCTACTTCACACCCCTTGCATCCCATGCAAAGGTGAAGATCTACCAAAAACCCTAACTTCATAGCGCCTCCTTTTGTTAGTTATAATAAATATAAGCAATATTTATTAATTTATTCAAAAACAATATGCTTTAGATATAGTGTATATGAAATATTATTAAAAAGGAAATATTTTAAAGAAAAATAAGAGATTTTTATATAACTATAGCAAATTGGTAGCAATTTTGATAAAAAATTATGCGTTTTTTCATCAATTAAAATGCACTATGCTATTTTATATTTTAAATTATATTAATATTAATTTAGAAGAATATCTTGATGCATAATCTACTCTTTTGTGTTAAACAATGCACTAAAAAAGACTAAAATGAAACATGATCTCTTTATAATCTCTTTTTATTGTTGTTATCAAGATACGGTACACAAAATGCCGCACCCCTTACATTTGATGAAGCTAAAATGCTAGTGCATAATGCCTCAAGACTTCTCATTCTCACCATCTCAAACTCAAACAAATGACGATTTAAAGAGGCAAAATAGATTTCAATAGTAAATTGACTAAAAAATAGTCAATCGAATATTCAATGGATCGACTTTAATTCAATATACTTATAAAGATGACACAAAGACGGAACATTGATTTGTAATTTTATGTAAAATTTAGTTATATTTATGAGAATGATTATCATAAATATAAAATTGGAGGATAGAGAAGATGACCGAAATAACAGATGAAGAATATAAATTTGAAGATGGACTTATAGTGAGTTCGACCGATCTAAAAGGAGTGGTAACATATGCAAATAGAAGATTTTGTGAAATATCCGGATACAGTAAAGAAGAGCTTGTCGGCTCAAATCACAACATAATCAGACATCCCGATATGCCCAGCTCTGCATTTGAAGATCTATGGAGCACGATAAATCAAGGATATACATGGGAAGGGGTTGTAAAAAATTTAAGAAAAGACGGCAGATACTACTGGGTGCACACTTTTATAACCCCTATTAAAAATGAAAACAAAACCATAGGATACAGTGCTGCTAGAAGATCGGCAACCAAAACAGAATTAGAAATCGCTCAATCTTTATATGCAAGCCTTTAAAAAAAGTTGAAATTAAAGATATTGAAATAGCAAAAGAGATTCATAAAATATATGGGAACATAAAGGAATATCAAACGAAAACGATATCGGCAAATCATAGCTTGGACTTCATTTGATTTTTATCTTTTTCTTGCCGGTAGTAAAGATAGAGAAGGTAGACAGCTATAGCAGAGAGTATATGCCATAGCGTATGTCCTTGCCATAAACTTGTAGGTTCGCATACAACTTTTGTAAGATCGAGTATCCATATACCAAAAGCGATGAGCAAGGTTGCAAATGCATATTTAAGCCATTTTGTCTCTATAGGATTGTGTTGTTTTTTGATATAAAAAAGTTCACTCAGCAGCCCCAATACGACAAGCGCACCAAAAAGATACCGTCTCATCTCCGGAACAATAAAAAGCCCTCCATCGAGTATCACATTTGAGACGATAAGTAAGATGATAGTATTTGTTTTTGTAAGGTGGAAGATGCGGTGTATCGCATAGAACAAGATAAACGATGAGAGCAAAAACATCCCGGCAAGATCAAGCACTTGTCCTAAAAATGTAAGTGTTGCATGAAAAAAAGCACTTCCAAAACCTATGAAGACGCTCGAGATACCAAAGATTTTCATAAGCGTATCTTTTGTATAAAGCGAGCTAAAAAAGATGGCCCATCCCACATATACAAACGCAAAGGAAGAGAAGGTGTTCGAAAACTGCTTGATCGAGCTTTGCATATCCACATACTCACAAAAGCAATGTGCGGGCATACAGTTTGCCGGCTGTGTTAAGTGTGAAGAGATGCTAAGTAGTCCCCAAAATAGAAGAGCCATAGCTACCGAGGCTAGCAAACTCCATAAATAAATAGTTAATTTTTTATTTTTCAATTGCTCATCCCCTATATCATCTTCTCATGCCTCTTAAGCGCTTTATCTCACCTGCCTCTAACCCCAAGATAAAACTCTCTTCTATCATCTCACGCAAGCGTGCTTCATCCACACTATCACTTGCTTTAAAATAGAGATGTCTGACTATCTTGCCACTCCCTTGCAGCTCTGGAAACTTCTCTTGAAGTTTATACCCTCTTCCAAAAGCAACAACTAAATGCTCTTTTTTACTCCTCATCATAACAACCACGCCATATGCATCACTATAAGAGGTCTGCTTGGCATTTTTAAACTCTTGGATTTGAGGGAGTATCTTGCGTATGGTTTTAAATATTTGCGCGTATTTGCTTTTGATATCCAGATCATACTGCATGGCGCTATCGCATCTCAAATGAGAAAGTAGAACCCTCACTCTCTTTGCTCTCTATCTCAAGATAACTACCATGCAGTGAAAGAATCGTTTTAACAATAGAAAGCCCCAGTCCCATAGAGTTATCCCAATTGTGCGTGCCGGAGCGGTAAAACTTCTTCGTTACTTTATCGAGATGCTCCTCGGAGATACCCACACCCTTATCTACGATGCTTATCTTTCTGCCTTCTAGTTTGACTTCAACATCTTCACTGGAATATTTAAGTGCATTTTCTATAAGGTTTTTAACGACGACTTCCATGAGTGTTCTATCTGCATCGATACTAAAATCCTCACCCCGGACGAGAATATCTCTGCCTTTATATTTCTCTTTAAGATCCTGAGCAATGTTCTCTACCAAAGAAGTGATGCGAAAATTTGTCTTCTCCAGTCTCGCCTCGCCACTTTCAAACTTATTCCATAAGATAAGCCTTTTAAGCAGATCCTCTATCTTTTGGCTGTTTGTATTGATCTTGCTTAAAAATCTATCGCGCATCGCATCACTGAGATCTTTATCATCTTCAAGCGTCTGCGCATATCCCATGATAGCGGCGATTGGGTTCCTAAACTCATGGGCGATAGCTGAGATCATATCGCTTCTTTGACGATTTTTGAGCTTGAGTTTGGAGGTGTATTTTTGTTTCATCTCCTCTCTTTTTTTGTATTTACTCAGCACTTTGATGAGATTTTCATTGATCTGCTCAAACTCTTTTGCAAAAAATTTCGTCTCATAATCTATCGTATCGGTCTCTTCAAGATTTGCGAGGTATTTATTGACTATCGAGAGCTCTTTTTGAACGCTCTTTGTCCCTCTATACACTATATAGATAAATGCAATAAAAGCAAGTGCAACAAACGCTAAAGAGAGCCAAGTAAGCCTATTGGACCCTAAAAAAGAGAGTATGATAATAAAAAAGAGAAGATAGAGCCCAAGAGAAACCGTCACAACTCTTGCTAAGATATATTCGCTGAGTCTTGGCTTTTTATAGAGCATTTTACATCTCTTCTTTTAACTTCTTCGCTTTAGCTTGCGCATCATCAAGATAGCTCAAAAAATCAACCGGATCAACATAGCCGACAATCTGCCCTACGATTTTTTTGTCCGGTGTGATAAAAAATGTCGTGGGAACTCCCCGTATGAAAGGGAAATCCTGAAGTGTATCATAATCATCTCGCATCACTTTTACTACCTCTATTTGCAAGAGTCTCCGGACTACATTAGGGTTGATAAAGGTTCTATTTTTCATCTTTTT
>JARROQ010000040.1:0-17435 GCA_037383745.1 Sulfurovaceae bacterium | reverse complement strand
AAAAGAGGTAAAAAATTACAAGATGAGATTATCCATTGGCTTTGGGAGGGCAACTTACATCAAAGCAAAATCATAGCGGAAGTCAAAGAACAACCAAAGTCGCCACAAGCGCAAGATGGAGCGTATTATATCCAGGTGGCATCTACACTTCAAGAGCCAAATCAAGCGTTTTTAAACAAAATTATACAAGCAGGATATGGCTATAGAGTCTATAAACAAAATGGAAAAAATAGAGTTTTTGTAGGTCCATATAGCCTTGAAAATGCAAAAGAAAAACTTTTTGGCGTTAAAAAAATGATTAATTATGATGCTTTTATTGTAAAAATTATATTTTAATGTTACAATCTCTTATGGTTGTTGTGATTTTTAATTGAATCAAGGTCCAAAGAGGAGGCAAGAGTGATGGAAAGAAGTGTGTTGATGTCTTTTGTAAAAAGAGGGTTGCTGGTCGGGTGTTTTAGTTTTCTCATGACGAGTTTTTCTTATGCGGATCCAAAAATTACGTTTGCTATTGATAAGATAGACGGTGAAATCCAGTATGATATAACCAGTACCACCAACAATGGAGCATCAAGATTGATCTTTCCATACGACAATACGATTGCTGAGATTACAGCAACATACAATATCAATAAGTATAGAGTTTCATTGAATGCGGCAACATCTATAGGCAAGGGAAGCACCCAAGGGCAAGATTTTGACTGGGTGGATGGATTGCCTACGATATATTCAGAATCTCGTGCAAATATACAAGATATGATGAAGTTTGGTATAGAGGTTGCAAGACAGTATAGAAATCATAAAAATATAGTATTGTTCGGAAGGCTTGACTATAGAGATATGAATATGGATTGGACTGATACCAATCAAACAAGTGGCGGTGGATCGGTTTCTGTCAGCGGAAAGACGATTGACTTTAACCAAAAAGGACTCCTCTTTAGTACAGGCGTCAACTATTATATCCCGCTTTCTCCTTCTGTGCTATTGGTGATAACTCCCTATTTGCATGTTGCTTATATTGATCTAGAGACAGAGTATTATGCAAGAGATCTTGTAACAACACAAAAGAGCTACCCATGGGGTGCAGGTGCACAGCTTAATCTAGAGAAATCATTCAAAAAGTATGGCACTTTAGGTTTGCATCTCGGCTACAATTATGTTCAAGATACAGATACGACGATGAAATTTAAAACAAAAAGCACAGGCGTTACCTATGCCAAACTTCCTTCGGAGTATAAAGAGGATCGATTGAAATTGGGCATCTACTATCGTTATAATTTTTAGTCGGCTTTCAGAGGGGCAATTAACTCACTTTTTGGTATAATCTCATCAAAAAATGAGTGCTATATGAAATTTGAGTCTTACCCCTTTGAAAAACTAAACAATCTTCTTAAAGAGATAATCCCAAATCAAGATTTTAAACCCTTAAATTTGACAATCGGGGAGCCGCAATTCAATACACCGAGTTTTGTTCTTGATGCACTCAAAGAGGATGTTAAAGAGTTCAATAAATATCCAAAAACAAGAGGTGAAGCCTATCTTAGAGAAGCAATTTTAAGCTACAATAAAAAGAGATTTGATATCGATTTAACAGATGCGCAGATAGTGCCGACATTTGGCACAAGAGAGGCGCTTTTTAATTTTCCTCAATACCTTCTACACGACAAAATAAATGCGCATATGGTGTTTCCCAACCCTTTTTATCAGATATATGAGGGCGATGCCATTGCTTCAAGAGCTAAAGTCTCTTATCTTGAACTGAAATCGGCAAATAATTTTTTACCCGAGATAGACAAAAAAATGCTTCAAAGTGCTGATTTGGTCATCCTCAACTCTCCAAATAACCCAACAGGAAGTGTTTTGGAGCTTGAAGATTTAAAAGCGTGGGTAAGACTTGCTTTGGAGTATGACTTCGTTCTTGTAAATGATGAGTGTTATATCGATATTTATGCTGATGCGCCGATTCCCTCCATACTCAACGCCTCGTTAGAAGTTGGTAACAGGGAGTTTAAAAATGTTATTGCGCTCAATTCGCTCTCCAAAAGATCAAGTGCGCCGGGGCTAAGAAGCGGTTTTTTGGCCGGTGATAAAACGATACTTGAGGGGTATATGGAGTATAGAACCTATGTGGGGTGCGCATCGCCTCTTCCTCTGCAAAGAGCAGCAAGTAAAGCGTGGGAAGATATGGAACATGTCGGTATCTACAGAGAAAAATATAGACAAAATATGCAGCTTGCCAAAGAGATGCTTGGTGTAGATGTTGCGCAAGCGACATTTTATGTTTGGCTTGATGTAGATGATGATTTAGCATTTGCAAAAGAGGCATATGAGCGTTATAATATCAAAGTTCTCCCGGGCTCTTTTCTTGGGCGCGATGGAGTAGGCAGGGGATATGTGAGACTCGCTTTGGTGTATGAGCCAAATATTACACAAGAGGCACTCGCTAGAGTACAAGAACTTTTAAAGAGATAGGTGGATAGTTTTGAAGATACATTTTATCGGCATCGGGGGCATCGGTCTCTCGGCACTTGCAAAATTTTTAACAAATGATGGACATACGATCTCAGGATCTGACATCAGACAGAGTGAGATTACCAATGATCTTGCAACAAGCTATAATGCAAAGATTACAATCCCTCATCATAAAGATGCCGTTGATGATGCCGATATGGTTATCTATTCGGCAGCCGTACGTAAAAATAACCCTGAGTATATAGAGGCAAATGAGCGGGGTATTACACTGCTTTCTAGAAAAGATGCACTCAAATTTATACTCAAGGAAAAAGAGGTTTATGCCGTAGGCGGTGCGCATGGTAAGAGTACAACTTCCGCGATGCTCGCTTCTTTGCTGCCTGAAAGTAATGCACTGATAGGGGCTATCTCTAAAGAGTTTGGCTCCAATGTAAGATCATACGATAATGATAAGGTTGTTTTTGAGGCCGATGAAAGTGATGCAAGTTTTTTAAATTCAAACCCTTATCTTGCCATAGTAACCAATGTTGAGCTTGAGCATATGGAGTATTATGATTATGATAAAGAGCGATTTTATGGAGCCTATAGAAGATTTTTAGAGTTAGCTACTATTCGTGTCATCAATGCCGAAGATCCATTTTTGGCCTCTTTGGAGTTCCCATCAATCAAACTCTACCCCTCAAAAGATATCAAAGATATCACTTATGTTTTGGTGGATTCTAAACCCTATAGTAGATTTAGACTTAAAGATCTTGGTACTTTTGAGGTCTTTGGCTTAGGTGAGCATATCGTCACTGATGCCGCTTTGGCGATATTGGCTTCACTTGAACTTGGAGAAAAATTAGAAGATGTCAGAATGAGACTTAGAGAATACAAGGGGATTAAAAAGCGTTTTGACATCATACAAAATTTCGAAGAGTGTGTTGTGATTGATGATTATGCTCATCATCCTACAGAGATAAAAGCGACCATCAATGCGTTACAAAAGTTCAAAGAACTCCGAGGATTGCAGAAGATAACAGCTATTTGGCAACCGCATAAATATAGCAGAACACTTGATAATATCGATGGTTTCATAGAGTGCTTTAATGGGGTCGACGCACTAGTCATTTTGCCTATTTGGTCGGCAGGAGAGCTCCATGTTGATATCGATCTCAAAGGAGCACTCTCTAAGCATGATCCTATCATGGCAGAGCGAATCAATAAAGAAGATGGGCGTGTAAAGATCTATAGTGACAATCATATCATCAATGAGTTTAGCGAAGGAATCATCGTGGCGTTTGGTGCAGGCGACATCACTTATCAGATTAGAGGGGAACTCCACTAAAGATGTCCGATATATCTTTGATCAAAAAACTCGATCTAGATATCTATATAGAGGCATTTCAAAAATTTCTTGCAAGAGCCAAAGATATACCTATACAAGGGGATATCAATATCCACTATAGGTATATTAAAGAGCTCTCAAATGTAGATTTTACTCCTCCAAAAGAGAGCAGAGCCCTTGAAGTTGAGTTGAATCGCCTTAAAAAACAAGCGCTTTTATCACTTGAAGGTATATTTGAGTTTGTGAAGATTATTCGCTATTTTAGATATCTTCACACACTCACTTTGCCACACTTGCTTCGAGAGTGGATGGAGGCGATTGTTGTTCCTGATGAGATCATGAGTATTATCGCCTCTTTTGATGATGAAGGCAGGATTGATCCAAGTAGAGATAGTGAACTTTTAGAGATCGATGCTTTGCTTAAAAATAATAAGATTGCCATCAGGGAGTCCCTGAAGAGAATCGTGAGTCAAAAGAGACTCCAAGAATTTTTAGTCGATAGCCAGATTCACTATGTCAATGATGAGGAGACGATCCTTGTACGCGGTGGTTTTTCGGGAGTGATAAAGGCGTCAGTTATTGCAAGAAGCGGCGCGGGGTACTTCTATGTCTTACCGCAAACTCTGAGTGACCTTAAAGATAAAGAGGCAGATTTGTTGAGTAAAAAAGAGGTGATTCTTTTGCGCTATGCAAGGGAATTTTCTGCTACTTTTACCAAACATGAAAGCTTCTTGAGGTTTATCAACAGAGAGTTTGATCGGTTTGATAATTATCAAGCGAGAGTCTTTTTTGCAAAAGCAAAAGATTATGAGTTTGTTTTGCCTCAAAAAGATGACACGATATGCTTGGAGAGTTTTAAACATCCGGCATTAAGTGATCCAAAACCCGTCAATATAAACTTTGATAAAAAGATTATGCTCATCACCGGTGTGAATGCCGGAGGAAAAACGATGCTGCTCAAATCGATTTTAAGTAGCGTCTATATGAGTAAATACCTTTTGCCTTTCGCTTGTGATGTTAGCAAGACGAAGATAGGTCATTTTAGTGCGCTAGATGCGATCATCGATGATCCGCAAAGCGTTAAGAATGATATCTCTACATTTGCCGGCAGGATGAGCGAATTTGCAGAGCTTTTTAAACAAAAAGATATGATTGTAGGTGTTGATGAGGTTGAACTTGGAACAGATAGCGATGAAGCAGCAAGTCTGTTTCGAGTGATTTTAGAGAGTCTTTCAAGTCGCAATATCAAATTTATCATCACAACACACCACAAAAGACTTGCAGCCTTGATGGCATCAAGCCGTGAGGTTGAACTTGTGGCCGCACTCTATGATGAAAAAAGAAGAGAGCCTACCTATACATTTTTGCAAGGGAGTATCGGTAAAAGTTATGCTTTTGAGACGGCAAAAAGGTATGGAATTTCTGAGCATATCGTTGCAAAAGCGATCGAAGTCCACGGCGAAGATAAAGAACGTTTAGGAGAACTTATAGAGCGATCAAGTACTCTAGAGTTGCAAATGCGAGAAAAGCTTGAAGCACTTAAGCAATCAAAAGAGAGATATGAGAAGAAAAGTAACAATCTTGAAATACTTGCAGAACAGATGATGCATGAACAAAAAGAAGAGATATCTAAGATGGAGAAGATTTATAGTGATGCTCTTGCAAAAGTCCAAGATGCACTGAAAGTTCAAGAATCTAAAGAGGGCAGAAGAGCACTCAATGAGGCTCATAAGATAAAACAAAAAGCCCAAAGAGCTCCAAAAGAGACCAAGCAAGAGCCCCTTAACGTGGGCGATAGCATCAAATATAGATCCTATCGCGGCGAGATTCTCTCCTTGCAATCTAATAGTGCAACTATACTTGTTGAGGGGATGAAAATGAGTGTTCCTCTAAGTGAGTTAAAACGTTCAAAACTGCCAAAAATAGAGCAAAATAGAGCAAATGATATCAAAAAATCAAAAGTGAGTGTCGATAAAAATAGCGCAAGTATCAGCATCAAGCTTATCGGGATGTTCGGCGATGAGGCGATAGATAAGCTCGATCGCGCTATCTCTGATGCACTTGTGAACGGTATTAGCGAAATGGAAGTGATTCATGGCGGGGGTAAAGGGATACTCGCCAAGCTTGTCAAAGAGTATCTTTTGGGGCATCCGAAGATAAAGCATTTTTATAAGATGCAGGGGAATCTAGGCGTAACCATCGTGGAGTTATAGCTAATTTTTAACTCTTGTGGGTATAATATTTGCAGTTAATTATTAGGAGTGCCCGTGAGTATAAAAGATGGTCTAAAATATGCACAACAAGAGTTAAGCAGTGATGAGAAAGCTCTTGAGAGCGTCTTTAAAATGGAGCGTTTTTACAAAAAACACAAAAGCAAGATAATAGCACTTGTAGCACTTGTGATTGTCATTATCATCTACAGTATAGCCAGTAGCGAGATGAAGCAGTATAGACTTGAGCAAGCTAACACAGCGTATATGCAACTACAAGAAAATCCAAACGATAAAGAGGCACTTGAGGCATTAAAAGCAAATAATCAACCTCTGTATGAGCTTTTCTCTTATCGTAAGGCAAATGTTGAGGGGGATACTCAAGCGCTAAAAGCACTTGAGGGTGCTAGCAATGAGTTGGTCGCAAGTTTGAGTGCGTATGCAGATGCGATGCTCAATAAAACACCAAAAGATTCGCTTGTGTATGCTGATTTCTCAAAATTGGCACAAGCTACCGAGCTTATGAAAAAAGATGAGTATGTAAAAGCAACAGATATTTTGAAGACCATAGATAGCAAATCACCTGCATCTATGATTGCTTTACTCTTGGAACACTCTATGATCAAAAAGGGGAAAAAATGATAAGAGAGATAGTCACTTTAGTCGTCGCTAGTATAGTGGCGTTTGGTTTTTTTGGATGTAGTTCAAAGCAGTATTTTGATCCCGAAAAGAGCTTTAGTGCTTCAGGAGCAACAAAAGGGGGATCTTTTGACATAGCTAATGCTTCAAGAGATGGAGCCACACTTACAAACAATACCTATATCGACAAATATGGTATCGGGACTACTACTTTAGGCGAGGGGTATCGTTTTGTCAATTCTGATTCGGCCCATATCTTAGCAAGTAATGATGAGGGAAATCTCAAAGTAATTGATCGTGCAAGCGGTGAGGCTGTATTGCTTGTGGCACTCCATACTCCTGTTGTGAGTGCAGCAGTTCATGGCAATACGATTGTTTATCTTTTGCAAAATAATGTCTTTGGTGTTTATGAGATACAAGGCAACAGAAAGATCGCAGAGCATAGATCGGATTATGCATACTCTATAGACTCTAGAGCTGCAAATCCTATCTTTGTTGATGGGCTTATCGTTGTGCCGACATTGGATGGCAAGATCTTGATATCAAGCTTGCGAGATCCAAATATGACCAAAGTGATGTATGTAAGTAGCGAAAACGGCTTTAATAATCTCATCTTTTTAGATCAGATAGGTGATGTGCTTGTAGCTGCGACGCCTTCAAGAGTTGTTTCGCTCGGAACAGGTGGAGCAAACAGCTACGATACAGGCGTTAGTGATGTTGCCGTTAGTGATAATGATGGCTATATTTTTGATAAAAACGGAGAGATTGTACGGGTTGATTCCAAATTAAATCCTACTGCCAATATCAAATTTAAATTTGCAAAATATGTTGCCGGACAAGTTTATAATGATAAAGTATATGCACTTGATTATAAAGGCTCATTGATCGTTCTAGACAAAGCACTCACAACTTACAAGATATATGATGTGGGGAGTGTAAGCTCTCCTGTTTTTATGGGTGGGGGTAAACTTTACAAAGACGGCAAGATCATCGATCTTGGCTCTCTAGGGCTATGAGTGAGATAGCCACCACCTTTGAGGAGTATTTGAGCGTTATCAAAGCATTAAATGCTGCTACAGTCTCCTCCTATATGCAAGATATCACACAGCTCGAACTTGCTATCGCACCCAAAAAACTCACAGACATAACAACAGACGATGTTCTAAAATTTTTATCTACCTTTGAGAATAAAAGAACACTCAATAGAAAACTCTCCGCAATTAATACATTTTTTAGATTTTGTCATGAGCATAAATTTAGCCACAACAGTGTCTCAATTCCGAGCGCTAAAGTGTCTCAAAATCTCCCAAAGTATCTCTCGAGTGATGCTATCCAAAAAGCCATTACGCAGATAGATAGAGGGACTCTGTTTGGACTTAGGGATTATGCACTTATCCTTTTTTTGTATGCAAGCGGTTGCAGGATAAGCGAAGCACTCAATATCCAAAGGGGTGATATCTCGGGCGAATGGCTGAAAGTTCGATTTGCAAAGGGTGAAAAAGAGCGGATGGTTCCTTTGGCAGGCGTTGCACTTGATGCCATCAAAGAGTATCTTGCAAAAGTTGATTTTTCCAGTAGTTACATCTGGCTCAATTATAGAGGTGAAAAATTGAGTCGCATTAGTGCATTTAAGATTATCAAAAAGTATCTAGGTGTGTCACCCCATGTGCTCAGACATTCATTTGCCTCGGCGCTCATTATAGGCGGTGCCGATCTTAGAGTTGTCCAAGAGCTTTTAGGGCATAGCTCCTTAGTAACAACGCAGATATATACGCATATACAAAAGCAAAATCTCTCACAAACACTTAATAGTTATCACCCCATTAGGAGTTTTGCTTGAAAGATATAGTGGATTTTTTTAACAAAGAGGGGATCATCTTCCAATCACTTAAAGAGATTACTCCTAAAGAGCTTGGCACGAGAAAAAAGATCGGTATCTATCTAGGTGTTGACATGAAAGGCTATTTTGTTGATATAATGCAACTTGAGAAAAAGAGTAGAGTTTTGCTGAAAGAGGCCGGGGAGATAGATGCGCTTCATGCAAAGCTCGAAGCATACAATGGGGGTCCTATCAAAAATAGATACATCATCATAAAAGCACCTCTTTGTTCAAAAGCAAAAAGTTATTTAAAATCAGGGGGATGGAGGATTTGGAACATTGAAAGATAAATTATTAGTTGATATCGGTAATACAAGAGTGCTCTCTCTATAGAAGGCGAGTACGACACTATGGGGGTTGATCGTAAAGCGATATGTTTGAGTTATGAGAGTGGTATATTTGTTGATGCAGGGAGTGCGATTACTGTTGATATTGTAAAAAAAGGGCGTTATATCGGTGGCTATATACTCCCGGGGATTAAAGAGTATCTCAAAGCCTATCAATCGATCTCGCCCGTACTTGAAGTCAAGATCGATAAAGCATGTGATTTATCAAAATTGCCGAAAAAAACAAGTGGAGCTATAAGCTATGGTATAATCTCATCCATTATTAGTAGCATCAAAAAAGAGAGAATGGCTCATAAGTTGCCACTCTATCTCACAGGTGGTGATGGAGCATGGCTCACATCATTTTTTAAAGAGGCAATCTACGATGAGGGATTGCTTTTTAAAGGGCTACAAAACGCAACAAAGGATAAGATATGTTAACGATTGCTCTTCCAAAGGGGCGTATTGCCGAAGAGACCTTGGAGATATTCTCAAAAGTATTTGGCGGAGAATTTGCTTTCGATAATAGAAAATTGATTTTAGAGAATCACGGATTTCGATTTTTAAATGTGAGAAGTCAGGATGTGCCTACTTATGTCTCATACGGCGCTGCTGATATAGGCGTTGTCGGACTTGATGTCATCACTGAGCAAAATCTCGATATCGTCGATTTGCTCGATATGCAACTCGGTAAATGCAAAGTCGCTATCGGGATTAAAAATGAAGATGAGTTAGATTGGAGTAGAGCCGATATCAAGGTGGCAACCAAAATGGTCAATATCACCAAGAACTATTTTGCAAAAAAAGCTGTGGGTGTTGAAGTTATCAAACTCTATGGCTCCATAGAGTTAGCACCCCTCATTGGACTCGCTGATGCGATAGTCGATATCGTTGAGACAGGTTCAACCATGCGTGAAAATGGGTTGCAAGTTGCAGAAGATATCATGGAATCCTCAGCACACTTAATAGCCAATAAAAACAGTTTTTATGCTAAAAAAAGTGAGATTTTATCACTCAGTGAGAGTATAAAGAGATTTATTTAGGGAGTGTATGCCCCAAGGGGGGCATGGATTATCTGATAAGTTCGAATGGAGAGTCAACTACATTTTTTCTATCTATGATATATGGAATAAGTGCAGTTTGTCTCGCTCTTTTGATTGCTATTGTTGCAAGCTCTTGGTGTTTTTTACAGTTACCTGTTAATCTTCTTGGCATGATTTTAAATCTTTCACTGAGTGTGAATTTAAGTAGACTTAAATCTTTATAATCGATACTATCGATTTTTGCTTCACAATATTTGCAGTGTCTTTTTTTGAATTTTCTCTCTTTTGACATATATTCTATCTCCTAAAATGGTATTTCGTCGTCATCTATATCGATTTCCGGAACGCTTTCGTTCGCCTCTTTTTTTGTCTCTTGTTGTTGTCGTGGCTGTTCATATCCGCCTTGATTTGAGCTCTCTTTTGAGCCCAACATTTGCATAGATTCAACACTTACAGAGTGTTTACTTCTCTTTGAGCCGTCTTGTGCGGTCCATTGATCAAGTACCAATCTTCCCTCGATAAGCACTTGACTTCCCTTTTTGAGGTATTGATTTGCAACTTCTGCCGTGCGTCCAAAGAATGTAATGTCTATGAACATTACCTCCTCTTTTTGCTCGCCGTCAGCACTTTTGTAGCGACGGTTTGTCGCGATTGCCGTGTTGCCTATCGCTGTGTTGTTCGCACCTGCGTATCGTACTTCTATATCTCTTGCAAGATTTCCTGCGAGTATTACTTTATTGAACATGAAAGCCTCCTCTCTGGTTTGTGCTTATTTGCTCTCTTTTTTCTTTGCCGCTTCGGTCATTTTCTCAAATTGAGCAATCTCTTTTTTCTTGCTGTATTTGACGCTTAAAAATTTGATGATACTCTCATTGATTTTCAAGTTTCTCTCGATCTCTGCGATGCTTGCGCCCTCAGCTTTATAGTAGAGTACCGTATAGTAGCCTCTTAAGTGCTTATCTACAGGGTATGCAAGTTTTCTCATCCCCATAACATCTTCAGCGATGAGTTCAGCATTCTCTTTAGTAAGAACATCTTTGATCTTGTTGATTTGAGCGGTAATCTCTTCTTCGGTGAGTGTAGGTTTGACTACAAAAAGTGTTTCGTAAAAGTTCATTAGCTTCCTTTGGTTATAGCCCATCGCTTTTTTAGCTTTGAGCAAGAATTTTTAAAGACATAAGATTACCACAATATAGCTTAAAGCCAAGTTTGTATGGAGGAGAGCGCCGTGTAGATAAGTGCCTCTTTTTGTTGTGCCTTAGCCTTTGACATCTCTAGCTCTGCACTAAGGAGGTGCTCTGCTATTTTGAGGATTGATTGTGACTTGATCTTATTGGCAAGATTTGCTTTTTGATCAACGATATTTTTTGGCGGGTTGTAGCCGAGTATCTCAGCAGCGTTGATGTAGCCATTGAGCTTGATGTACGCTTGAAACAAAAAGAGTTGATAGACGAAGGCTTGTGTGGAGCGCAAGATGTTCATCTCATCTTCACCAAGCTCTAAGAGTTTGTGCAAAGTCTGCGTGACATCTGCCTTGTTGAAGAGTTCAAGTAAGAGCGTCTCGATGGAGAGTGGCGAGGTCGAATAGACAAGCTCGTCTACATCTTGTGCCGTGACCTTTCGCTCAAAGATGGAGAGTTTTTGAAGCTCATTGATCGCTAAAGCAAGATTGCCATCGAGTGTATCGAGGAGTCTTGTGAGTGCGTGATAATCTATATCAACCCCAAGTGCTTTCGCCTCTTTTTCAAGGTGGGTGATGTTGTCTTTTGGGAAGTAAGGAAAGAAGCGCACCTCTACTTTTGTAGGCTTTTTATTGAAAAGCTTCGCCGTCTCTTTGATGCTTTTAGCATCCCCGTAGTAGATATAAACAAGGTAGTTGTTCTCGTTTTTCATCGTGGCTTCTATAAGCAGTTCAAGGTTCTGTTTTTTGATGTTTTTTACTTTATCGTTTCTGATGATAAGCAGATTGATGCCTCCAAAGAGTGAACCTTGCGAGAGGTAATTTTTTGCCTGCTCAAAATCCCACTCCTCAAAGTAGAGCTTGAGTAGATCATCTTTGGCATCAAGCGTGGTGATATAACGCTGCAAGGTTTTCTCTATGGCATACTCATTCTCGCCATGCAAAAGGAGTGCTTTAGGGAGTGCTTTTTCGGCTATTTGTAAAAACTCTTTTTCGTACATTTACACCTCGGTCGTTTTGGAGGCTATCTTACGCACAAGTGTTGCCATGATGGTGGCTTGCGGTATCGACACCTCTGTTATTGCTACCTCTATTGTATCAAATAGAGCCACATCATTACCTTTGATATAGACAACAATGCCTTGCATTTCTGCGCGCAAAAGCGCTTTTGCGTAGTTGCCGACCTCGATAACTTCAGCTTCAAAGTATTGACCGATTCGCTCTTCGGTCCATCTGGCAAATTTTCTATCTCGAAAGTCCCACTCGGCTTTTGTCGCTTCGCGCTCAAGCTCACTCACCCGCGCACACAACGGCTGCAAGTTTCGAAGCAGATACTCCATCTCTTGCTCATCTTTTGTGAGTTGGGCTTTGATGAGTCTATGGAGTATGAGGTCACTGTAACGACGAATAGGTGAGGTGAAGTGGCTATAACTCTCAAAGCCAAGTCCAAAATGCCCCACATTAGTAGCGCTATAGCTTGCTTGTTTGAGCGACTTGATGATCATCTCATCAACTTCACTCTCAAGATCAAGTGCTTTCGCCTCTTTTTGGATGGCACGGATAAGCGAAGGCGAATCATCATACTCTTCGACATAAAGACCGATAGTTGCTAGCTCGCTCAAAAGCTCTTCCATCTTACTGAGTTGTGGTGGTTCATGGATACGAAAGATACCGTCATTTTCGCCGGTAAATCGTTTGGCTGCCGCTTGGTTGGCTAAGAGCATACACTCTTCTATAAGCGAGTGGGAGGGGGTACCTGTCTCTATTTGAGTCTGCATCAGCAGGTGTGCATCATCGATAGTGAGCTTGATCTCTTGAGATCTAAAGTCAAAGCCCTGTTTTAGCCTCGCAGCTCTGAATCGTTGTGTGATCGCATAGAGAGGGATGATAAACTCTAAGAGTTTTGTTATGAGTGCATCATCACTTTTTGGCTCTTGGAGCAGGGCGTCGATAGCATCATAGTTAAATCGATGCTTTGAGTGGATGATCGCTTCAAAAAACTCCTCTTTAAGCGGTCGGAGGGTTGTTTTGTCAAGCTCCATCTTTGCTACAAAAGCAAGGCGGTTGACGCCGGGCTTGAGCGAGCAGATATCTTCACTCAGTTCTCTTGGTATCATGGGAAAGGCTTTGTGTGGCAAGTAGGTCGTAAAGCCTCGCTTCTTCGCCTCTTTGTCGATAGCACTATAGTAGGGCACATAATGGCTCACATCGGCGATTGCGACATAGAGGGTATGGGATGCCACATCAAAGTAGATAGCATCATCGAAGTCTTTTGCAGTGACGGGGTCAATCGTACAAAAATCAAGATGTGTCAGATCAATCCTTTCCGGGTGATCTATGGTATCGATATCGGGCTCTATCGCTTTGGCTTCTTTGATGCACTCTTCAGGAAAGGCATCCTCTCTATGGTAGAGTCCAAGCGAGAGCTTTTCATCGACTTTAGGGTCATTAAGGTTGCCGATTTTGGTGAGTATCTTATCGCTATAAGCGTCTATCTTGAAAAGATCATAGATCTTGAATGTTTGTGTATCATACCCTGTAAAATCTACATTGAGAGGTGCTGCGTTTTTGATATTGAGCATCTCAAAACTACCATTTTGCATGCTGTTGATATAGCCAAAGGAGTAGAGCTCGGCTCTTTTTGCGATGAGCACGACCTTACCGCTTGCTCTACCTTTGCGCGCGATGATGCGCTTGGCAACAGCGATGTCGCCATGCCTTGCATCATCTAAGTGATCGCTTTCGATAAGCAGATCAACCTCTTGTTTGATCTCACTCTCAAGATACCCTCTGCCGTCTTTGCTAAGATAAATCCTACCTATACGATAGAGGTTTGTGAGCTTCAACACTCCTGCTTTATCTTGCTCTAGAGCACCTAAGGTTTGGAGCTCTTTGATGACATCTTTGTCTTCATCCTCGATATCTTCAAATTTACAACCAAGGGTGAGTTGGAGTGCTAAAGCTGATGCCATCAGAGCTTCTTGAGTGCTTCGAGTCGCTCGACTCTCTGCTCAGTTGTAGGGTGGGTGCTAAAGAGGCTGCGCATCGAGAAGTTTTTGCCCGTAAGAGGATTGATGATAAACATATGTGCGCTTTCAGGCTCTGCATTTTGCATCATATTACCTTTGGCATAACCCTCAAGTTTAAGTAATGCACTTTGAAGCCACTCGGGGTGTCCCGTGATTTTTGCTGCACCTTCATCTGCCATAAACTCTCGGCTTCGACTCACACTCATCTGTATGATAGAAGCTGCAAGGGGCATGATGAGCATAAGAGCGATCATGACGATAGGATTGGGACGATTCTCGCTATGACCAAAAAATATCCCAAAATTTGCAAGTAATGCGATCGCTCCGGAGATGGTCGCTGCTACCGTGCCTATGAGCATATCGTAGTGTTTGATGTGGCTGAGCTCATGCGCTAAGACTGCTTCGATCTCCTCTTTGGTGAGTAGTTTTAAAAGTCCCTCTGTGACCGCAACTACGGCATGATCATAGTCTCTACCTGTTGCAAATGCGTTTGGAACGCCATCAGGGATGATGTAAATCTTAGGCATCGGTAGTTCTGCTTTTCGTGTCAACTGCTCGACGATCTCGTAGAGCTCTTTAGCGGAGCCTCTCTCAACAGGCACGGCTTTATAGTGTTTAAGTACCATTTGATCACTATAAAAATAGGCATAGAAGTTCATACCAAGCGTGATAACAAATGCGATGATCATACCGGTTTGACCGCCGATGAGACCGCCAAACCAGATAAATAGAACGGTTAAACCTATCATCAGTCCATAGGTTTTTAATCTTTCCATTTTGTCTCTCCTTATAGGTGTTTAGTTTTTTGGGATTATATCCAAAACGGTGAAAAAATCGTGGAATTAATAATAGGATGATTATAGCATTTTTTGTAAACGAGAGGTAAATACGACATCTTGCAAGGCAAGTTTGAGGGCAATCCGCGTCTAAAATAACAAATAAATAAATAAACTAATCTGTTATTAGTTTCTTATAATAATGGGAGTAAAATAAATGAATTTTATTCTAAAAATAAATGGGGATTGCAAAAAATTAAATAAGAGCTTAGTAAGTTTGCAAAAGAACTTAAAAGACAAGGATTTTAATAATGAAAGCTATACAATCAAATTTACTTAAATTTATGGCAGATTCTTCGCAATTTGTTATACCGATTTACCAAAGAACATATAGTTGGACTGAACTAGAATGTTTACAATTATGGCAGGATATTCTAAGAGCAGGAACAAATAATCAAATAGGGGCTCACTTTATTGGTTCTGTTGTTTATGTCCAAGATGGACAATACTCTGTAACAGCACAATCTCCACTCTTAGTTATAGATGGTCAACAAAGACTTACAACCGTCACGCTATTATTAGCTGCACTATCTGATTTATTAGAAGAAGAACATGAAATAATAGATGGTTTTTCAAAAGAACAATTAAAAGATTTTTATCTTATGGATCCTAGAAAAAAAGATGATAAAAAATATAAACTTATCCTATCTCAAACAGACAAAAACACTTTAATAGCTCTTATTGATAAAAGCAAAGTAAATTTCCCAAAAGATTATTCTCTTAGAGTAAAAACCAATTATGAGTTTTTTAAAAAGAAACTGGCTGAAAATATAGATGAACTTGAAATTATTTGTAAAGGCATAGCCAAACTACTAATCGTAGATATATCCCTTGATAGACAATATGATAATCCTCAATTGATTTTTGAGAGTATGAACTCCACAGGTAAAGAGCTAACTCAAGCAGATTTAATTAGAAATTACATCCTAATGGGCTTGGAGCATGAACTTCAATCAAGACTCTATGAAGAGTATTGGCGACCGATGGAGCTTGATTTTGGACAAGAAGCATATCAGACATATTTTGATGCTTTTATGAGACATTATCTAACAGTAAAAACAAAAGAAATTCCAAAAATAGATAGTATTTATGAAGCATTTAAAAAATATCATAGAGAAGAAAATCTATCTATCGAATCATTGGTGGCAGATATAAGAGCTTATTCTAAATATTTTTGTAAAATGGCTTTAGGACAAGAAGAAGACAAAAAACTGTCGTATGCCTTTAAAGATTTAAAAGAATTAAAAGTTGATGTTGCATATCCATTGCTATTAGAGCTTTACTATGATTATGAAAACAATCATTTATCTAAAGATGATTTTGAAAAAGCTATTCGATTGATAGAAAGTTATGTTTTTAGAAGAGCAGTTTGTGCAATTCCTACAAATTCACTTAACAAAACATTTGCAAATTTTACAAAATCAATCAAAAAAGATAGATATTTAGAGAGTATTCAAGCGACATTTATGCTTTTAACATCTTATAAAAAGTTTCCAACAGACGATGAGTTTAAAATACATTTGGTATCGAAAGATCTCTATAACTTCAGAAATAGAAGTTACTGGCTGAGAAGATTAGAAAATTTTGGCAGAAAAGAGAGAGTGAATGTCAATGATTATACGATTGAACATATTATGCCTCAAAATGAAAATTTATCACTAGAGTGGCAAAATATTTTAGGAGAAAATTGGCAAGATGTTCAAGCTCAATGGCTTCATACATTGGGAAACTTAACCCTTACAGGGTATAACTCTGAATATAGCGATAAACCTTTTGAAGAAAAAAGAGATATGGAAGGTGGTTTTGCTAAGAGTCCTTTAAAATTAAATGAATATTTGAGAGATCCAAATATTGTTTGGAATGAAGGTGCTATAAAAAGTAGAGCCAGTATTTTATCCAATCAAGCGACTAGTGTATGGGTTTGTCCGAAACTCGAAACGTCTATTTTGGAGACTTACAAAGCACCTAAAATTTCAAGTAGCAATTACACTATTGATGATCATCCAAATCTTTTAAAAACTCAAAATAAAAAGCTTTTTGAGGATTTTAGAAAAGGAGTATTGTCTTTGGACTCAAATGTAACAGAAGAGTTTTTAAAGCTTTATATTGCTTATAAGGCTGAAACAAATTTTGTAGATATAGTTCCTCAAGCAAATAGTTTAAAGCTTTATATCAATATAGCATTAAATGAACTAGAAGATCCAAAGAAGCTTGGAAGAGATGTGTCAAATGTAGGAACTTGGGGTAATGGCGACACTGAAGTAATATTAAATTCAATAGATGAAATTCCATACATCATAGGATTAGTGAGACAAGCATTAGAGAAACAATTTGGAAATGAATAAACCAAAAAGGAACACAATGCCTAAAATACTTCTTACTTTCATACTGCTTTTAAATGTTGCACTTTACGCGGATGAAGTGCCATACAAAATTGATGTTATTCGTAACGGCAAGGTGCATCATCAAGTAGCCTATAATTTTTGGAGTGGAG
>JARROQ010000039.1:0-11547 GCA_037383745.1 Sulfurovaceae bacterium | reverse complement strand
TTTTTTTCATACAACAAAACGGTATGAGGTGACTCCTTTTGTGCTGCTCTCACTCATAGCCACCATTTTTGCTGTATTTGTAGTTTCTATGGCTATAAGTCAGAGTATAAGTGTTGTGCTATTGAAGAGAACCTTAGAAAGTTTATCAACATTGGAGTATGCACTCAGGCTTTATGTTATAAAACCTTTTATTTACCAACTTCCTCTTATCATCTTGGCAACAGCATTTTTAGTAAAAATACACTATACATTTATGAGAAATATATCTATCATTGTGCTTGCCGTATCGGTCAATGTAGCATTTGTCGAAATAGTAAAAAATGTTACAGGTTATCTATCTTTTCATAATGTGCTGTGGGATGTGATCAATGATTATGTATTCTATGTGTCACTCTTTTTGTTTGTCCTGGGTCTTTTGATAGATTACAATAGACCCAAAGAGGAGGCGAAAAAGCCATTGGATGAAAACTATGTCTATCCATACAAAGAAAATAAAACCATTACGGGGTATTTCTCTTTTTCAGGTCGTGTTAGCAGGGTAGAGTATTGGGCTTTTATCATCCTTGGAGGTATTGTTTGCGGTGGATTTTTGACTATCGCTATCGCGGTCCAAAGTGTGGTCACCTATCTCATAATTTTCACGGTATTTGCTTATATGAGTCTCTGTATGAATGCAAAGCGTTTACATGATATTGGGTTGAGTGGATGGCACCAACTTATAAGCTTGATTCCTATCATAGGGCAGATTCTTCTACTTTGGAGATATGTGACACCGAGTCAACCTTTTGACAATATCTACGGCAGAAAAATAGGCGATTAGATGCAAAGCGTATTAAAAGTAAGATAGAACCCCATGAAAATATCTGTAAATGCCCCATGTCTTTGTCATAGCGGCAAGAAATATAAAAAATGTTGTCAACCTTTTCATAAGGGAGCATTGCCATCAAATGCACTGGCGTTGATGCGTTCTCGATATAGTGCTTTAGCTTTGCATCTAGTGGAGTATATAGTCGATACAACACATCCGGACAACACAGAGCATACCAAAGATATAGAAGAGTGGAAAAGAAGCATAGCGGAGTTTTGTGAGAATGTGCATTTTACGGGTCTTAAGATCATAGAGTTTGTTGATGGCACAGAGGAGGCTTTCGTGACATTTAGAGCCATCTTGGGTGATACACAATTTGTTGAAAAAAGCAGATTTCTTAAAGTTGACGGAAAATGGCTCTATGAGAGTGCCGAGTTTGTCACATAAGGTTTATGTGACAATGACACCTAGGTGTTTTTTATTTCTCGCACAAAGATTTGTTGATAGCGTTGAGCATGCTCGGTTTTTGCATAAGGTATGCATCAACAGCTCGTGCGCACTCACGCCCCTCAGCGATAGCCCAAACGACAAGTGACTGTCCACGGCGCATATCGCCTGCACAAAAGATTCCCTCGCTAGATGTTGCATAGTTTGCATCGGCAAGAACATTACTTCGCGCGTCTGTCTCAAGTCCAAGCTCTTTGATGACACCCTCTTGTTCCGGCCCTAAAAAGCCCATCGCCAAAAGGACAAGATCGGCTTTGAGTACAAACTCACTCCCTGCGATCTCTTCAAATCCACCAAGTACTCCCGGAGCTTTCTCGCTCCATTTGATCTTGACACAGTTGATGCCCGTGACTTTACCCTCATCATCTTTGATGAATGATTTTGAAAGCACATTAAAATCCATCTCGCACCCTTCAGCTTGAGAACTTGAGAGTTTAAATATCCGCGGGAAAAGTGGCCACGGCATCTGCTCGGTTCGCTCACTCGGTGCTTTTGGAAGTAACTCTATCTGAGTGATAGAAGCCGCTTTTTGTCTGACGGATGTACCGACACAATCCGAGCCCGTATCGCCCCCACCGATGACAACCACATGTTTGTCTGTTGCGAGTATCTCTTTCTCTTTTGGTATCTTTTCACCCTCAACTCGTGAGTTGTTTTGTCCTAAAAATTCCATCGCAAAATGCACCCCTTTGGCATCGCGATTATCGATAGGCAAATCTCTTGGCAATGTCGCGCCACCTGTAAGAACAAGTGCATCATGTTTGGATGCGAGCTCTTTTGCGGAGATATCGATACCCACATGTGTATTGACTACAAAAGTGATACCCTCTTGACGCATAAGCTCTACGCGTCGCTCAACTACATCTTTTTTGTCAAGCTTGAAATTGGGGATGCCGTAGCGTAAGAGTCCGCCGATTCTACTATCGCGCTCATAGACAGTGACGCTATGTCCTGCTTTGTTGAGCTGATCAGCAACAGCCAATCCCGCAGGCCCTGAACCTACGATACCAATCGTTTTGCCGGTTCTATTTTTTGGAATTCTTGATCCCATCTTGCCCTCTTGAAAAGCTTTTTCGATGATAGAAAGCTCTATATTTTTGATCGATACCGGTTTTTCATTGATCCCTAAAACACAAGCGCTCTCACAGATAGCAGGGCAGATACGTCCCGTAAACTCAGGGAAGTTGTTTGTACTTAGTAGCGTGCTAAGAGCATCTTCCCATTTGCCGTTATAGACGAGGTCATTAAACTGTGGAATGATATTGCCGATAGGGCATCCGTAACTACTGTGGCAAAAGGGTACGCCACAGTCCATACATCTAGCACCTTGCTCCTCAATCTCCTCTTTCGAGAGTGGTTTTGTAAATTCGTTGTAGTGCTCGATACGCTCTTCAACAGGCGCATACCCGGCTTCTTTTCTCTCAAATTCTTTAAATCCCGTTACTTTTCCCATCATCTCCCCCTTTAAGCCGTAACACTTTGTTTATCTTGCTCTAAAACGCGCTTATAATCCGTCGGCATCACTTTGATAAAATGAGAACATTCATGCTCCCAATTATCTAAAAGTTTTTTTGCTTTTTTACTGCCTGTGTATTTGTGATAATTTGCGATCATCGATTTGACCTCGTTCTTCTCACTTGTTTCTTCAATGCTCTCAAGTTCCACCATGCCTGTATTGATACGACCTTTTAGCTTATCGGCAGAGTCATAGATGTAAGCGATCCCTCCGCTCATACCTGCTGCAAAGTTTTTACCGATTCCGCCTAGTATCACGACACGACCACCTGTCATATATTCACATCCATGATCACCTATCGCACCTACAACAACTTTTGCCCCACTGTTTCTGACGCAAAATCGTTCACCTGCAAGTCCATAGATATAGGCTTCTCCGCTTGTTGCACCGTAAAAAGAGACATTCCCGAGGATGACATTTTTATTGGCTGCAAAGGTCGATTTTTTAGGTGGGTAAAGGATGAGCTTCCCACCACATAATCCTTTGCCGAAATAGTCATTGGCATCGCCTTCAACTTCAAAAGTGATACCGCTATTGAGAAACGCACCAAAGCTTTGCCCAGCACTTCCTTTTGCTTTGAAGTAAATAGTATCTTCTTTGAGCCCCTCTTCGCCATACTTTCTAGTGACGGCTGCTGAGAGGATTGTACCGACGGTTCTGTTGATATTGCGTATGCGTATCTTCTCTTTGATGCTGATACCTTTTTCTATGGCAGGAGCAGCGAGTTTGAGTAGTTCGTTATCGAGTGCTTTATCGGTACCGTGGTCTTGTTCCATGGTTTTGTACCCTGCATCTGCCGAGGCGATATGCATACGATGCAGTAAACTATCGAGTTTAAGATGCTTTGCTTTCCAGTGGTCTATATTCTCTTTGGCTTTGAGCTTATCTGCGCGACCTACCATCTCATTGATCGTTCTAAATCCGAGCTCTGCCATGATCTCACGAAGCTCTTGCGCCATAAATTTGACATAGTTAACGATATGCTCCGGTTTGCCGTTGTATTTTTTTCTCAACTCACCGTCTTGCGTGGCGATGCCTACAGGGCAAGTGTTGAGATGACACTTACGCATCATAATGCATCCCTCAACGATCAGTGCACTTGTAGCGATTCCCCACTCTTCGGCACCTAAAAGTGTTGCGATAGCGAGGTCTCTTCCTGTACGCAACTGTCCATCAGTTTGCACAACGATTCTAGAACGCAATCCGTTCTTGACAAGAGTCTGATGTGTATCAGCAAGACCAAGTTCCCACGGCAGACCCGCATATTTGATAGAGGTTTGCGGTGAAGCACCCGTACCGCCGTCATAGCCGGAGATTAAGACAACATCAGAGTGTGCTTTGGCAACACCGGCAGCGATCGTACCCACACCTACTTCAGAGACAAGTTTGACATTGATGCGTGCATTGAGGTTGGCATTTTTAAGATCATGAATGAGCTGTTTCAGATCTTCGATAGAGTAGATATCATGATGCGGTGGCGGCGATATGAGCCCGACCCCCGGAGTGGAGTGTCTTGTTCTTCCGATAATCTCATCTACTTTATGCCCCGGAAGTTGTCCGCCTTCGCCCGGTTTTGCACCTTGTGCCATCTTGATTTGTATCTCTTCGGCGTTGACAAGATAGTTTGCCGTTACACCAAATCTGCCTGATGCGACCTGCTTAATCTTGGAGTTTTTATTGGTCTTAAATCTAGCAGAGTCTTCTCCGCCTTCTCCTGTGTTGCTTTTGGCCCCGATAGAATTCATAGCAATTGCCAAGGTGGTATGTGCCTCTTCGGAGATAGAGCCGTAACTCATAGCGCCTGTTGCAAAACGGGTGATAATGCTCTCGACAGATTCAACCTCATCGATATCGATAGGTTCTTGTTTGTCGAATTCAAGCAGACCTCTGAGGGTAATATAGTCATTTTCGGGCTCATTAATCCGTTTAGCGTATTGTTGATAGAGATCATAGTCGTTGTTTCTGCTGGATTGTTGGAGCAAGAAGATTGTCTCGGGTGTAAGAAGATGGTGCTCGCCTCTTCTTCTGTAGGCATATTTACCTCCGACGCCTAGATCATCACTCTCTATAGTATCTTCAGGATAGGCAACACGGTGGCAAAGGAGTGTCTCCTCTTCAAGTGTATCGATACCGATACCGCCGATTCTCGTTGCCGTGCCCTTGAAATATCTATCGACCAACTCTTCATTGAGCCCGAGCGCTTCAAAGATCTGTGCACCCATATAGGATCTAATCGTCGAGATACCCATTTTGGACATTACTTTAAATATCCCTTTGCCGATCGCTTCGATGTAGTTTTTTGCTGCTTGTTCACTTGAGAGTTTTTCATCAAGCATTCCACACTCTCTCATGTCTTCAATCGTCTCAAATGCAAGATAAGGATTGATAGCATTTGCTCCATAGCCGATAAGCGTAGCAAAATGATGCACTTCTCTAGGCTCACCACTTTCGATCACAAGACCGCAATTGGTACGGATACCTTTGTCTACAAGGTGATGATGCACCGCAGAGGTTGCCAACAAGGTAGGGATAGCGGCTTTCTTTTTAGAGGTGTTACGAGTCGAGAGTATGATCACTTGATAACCCTCATTCACAGCAGTTTCTGCTTGAAGCATTATCTTCTCAAGTGCTTTTTCCATCGCACCTTCTTGTTCTGCATCAAAGAGTATCGGTATGGTTTGTGATTTAAATCCAAGGGCACTGACTCCTCGAATTTTTTCAAGCTGCTCATTGGTAAGAATAGGGTGAGCCAATTTGATAAATCTTCTATTTTCGTCTGCGCCTGCAAAGAGGTTGCCTTGCGGTCCGATATATGAGACGAGTGACATCACGGACTCTTCTCTGATAGGGTCTATCGGCGGGTTAGTCACTTGCGCAAAGAGTTGATGAAAATAGCTATAAAGCGTGACAGATCTGTGTGAGAGTACACTCAGTGCGGCATCATTCCCCATAGAGCCTGTTGCTTCATAAGCATTGTTTACCATTGGCGTTAAGACGGTTTTGATATCTTCTTCAGTGTAGCCGAAACATTTTTGTCGTTTTTTGATCGTAGTTTGGTTGGGTTGTTTTATCTCACACTCTAAAGGCAGATCATCAAGATCAATCTTCTGTTTTTTGAGCCACTTCTTATAAGGATGGGCTGTAGCGATTTGCTCTTTGATCTCTTCATCGCTAATGATTCTTCCCTCTTCAAGATCGGCTAAAAACATCTTGCCGGGCTGCAATCTGCCTTTGAGAACGATATCTTCAGGTGGGAACTCAAGCGCGCCTTGTTCACTCGCCATGACTAAGATATTGTCTTTAGTAAGAGAATATCTCGAAGGGCGTAAGCCGTTTCTATCAAGTGTAGCCCCGATATATTTACCATCAGTGAAAGCAACTGATGCAGGCCCATCCCACGGCTCCATAAATGCCGCGTGGTACTCATAGAATGCTTTGAGATTTGCATGCATCTCCTTATCTTTCCATGCTTCGGGAATCATCATCATCATAACATGCGGCAACTCTCGTCCTGCGAGTGTGAGCAATTCAACAACATTATCAAGTATCGAAGAGTCCGATCCGCTTGCTTCGTTGATGAGGTATGGATAGATTTTATCAAGCTCTTCAGGGCTGAAGAGTTCGGACTCTAGCATAGATTCTCTTGCTCTCATCCAGTTGATATTACCTCGAAGGGTATTGATCTCTCCATTGTGTGCAAGATATCTAAACGGTTGTGCAAGCGGCCATGTCGGGAATGTGTTTGTGGAAAATCTACTATGCACTAAAGCAATCGCCGATTTGAAATCAGGGTCGCTGAGGTCAGCAAAATATTTCGGTAGCTGCTCGGTGATGAGTTGTCCTTTATAGGAGACGGTCTTGTAAGACATGGATGGGATATAAAAGTATCCCGTACCTCTCACCTTTGATGCAGTTACGCGTGTTTGTGCATATTTACGGATAACATAGAGTTTACGCTCAAAAGCTTGTGTGTCGATATTTTCATCTTTTTCGATAAAGACATGGTGCACATAAGGTTCTGTAGCTTTGACGCGTTCGCTTAGCATCTCATTGTCGGTTGCGACCCTTCGCCATCCAAGACATTTTTGCCCCATCTCTTCGATGCATTGCTCAACGATTGTTTCACATTCGATGTATGCTTCCGGGTCTCTAGGTAAAAAGACAACACCCACACCGTAACTTCCAAATTCAGGTAGTTTAATGTCAAGTTTTTTTGCTTTTTTTCTCATAAAGCGATCAGGCATCTGCGTGAGTATGCCCGCTCCATCGCCGGAATTCTTTTCTGCCCCGACGGCACCGCGGTGCTCCAAGTTAATTAAAAGCTCGATTCCTTTTTGGACGATATCGTGAGATTTTTCTCCTTTGAGATGAGCAACAAAACCGACCCCACAGGCGTCATGCTCAAATTGTGGATCATAAAGACCCTCTTTTTTTGGTAAATATTCTGACTCCATACAACAACTCTTTCATCATTTTTATCTAGCATTGTAAGATATTTAATATATGAGATAAGAGAGATTGAGTTATTTTTGTGCAAAAAATAGTTTTAAATAGTCGTAAAAAATTGTAATTTATGCACAAGAGAGGCTAAAAAAGAGAAGAATATTTACAAATAGACAACAACAAAACCCATAAGTATCTCACTTATAAGTTTTATTGTTTAGGGTTTGCTAATACCTTTTATATCTTTTGCTCTCTTCGTCTTTCTCTTTTTTGTAATCTTTAGATTTGTTTTGTGTGTAGAAGCTGTTTTTTATCTTTTTATCGTTTTTAACATTGTGTTTTTGATTATTTTTGAAATTGTTTTGTATTTTCTTTTTATTGTGAACAATATTTTTGTTGCCATTGGTTCGCTCAAATCTATTTTCCATTTTTTTGCGCTCTTGATTGGTATACTTGGCATTGTTTTTGGCCAGTATCTTTTTTTGATAATTTTTATTTTTGTTATAGACATTTGCAGATTTGTATTGTGGTTTTTTGATATACCTATCAGAGTATCTAGAGTCCTTTTGTACGATGACTTTTTTTCGATAATTTTGATTTTTGTAGTAGAGATATCTATTGTTGTTCGTATGGTTTCTTTTATTGTACTTTAAGTAATAGCGTCCACCGTTATATCTATGACCTTTATAGTAGTAGTATCCATTACGGTATTGTCCCCCATAATAGTACCTATTGTTATAATAGTAATAGGGTCTATCATAGTATCGAGGTTGACTAAATGAGTTTACAATGTTGGCTCCATTATATCGCGTATAATAGTGTCCACCGTTATATCTATGACCCTTATAGTAGTAGTACCCATTGCGATATTGTCCTCCATAATAGTATCTATTGTTATAGTGATAATAGGGTCTATCATAATATCGCGGGTGATCAAATGAACCTACGATAACGGCCGTTGCTACCCCTGCAGTAATTGCTTGCTCGGTAGGAGTACAGCCACTAAAAAGCAACACGCTTGTTGCGGCACCTATCATGCTTAATTGTTTAAAGTTTGGTTTTTTCATCATATAATCCTTTTATTTATCAAACACAATAGTAAGGAGTAAATGTATACGATTTGTGTAATTTTTTACAAACGAGCAAAATTTTGTTATCGTTTAAGAGTTTTTATTATTCATCTCCAAAAGATACTATCTCTTTAGGGACGCCGGGAAATCTTTCTTGTAGCCCGTTCAAAAAATTTGGATCATCAATGCATCCGGGTGTTTCGATTTCCGTGCAAACAAGTTCCGCGACACCCCATATGCCATTTTCTTTATGTAAAAGCGCGACGATATCTTCATAATGATTTGCGCCGTCTTTGCTCATGGGTGCAGTGATTGCCCATGCCCATCCGTCTTTAAGTTTAAGGATGCGCACTACGAAGAGGACATCAATGTTGTGATATTTTTTGACTTCGACTCTTAGGGCATCCATAATAGCTGCACGCTCTGCGGTACCCCTCTGTGGCGTATAGGGTTCGGATGCGAAGATAAAAGTAAAAAGAAATGAGTATACAGTTTGCTTATGCGCAACATGAGACTAGAGATGCAGATCGTCAAGCACTTTTAAAAATACTGAGCGATGTAGAGCAAGGAGTCAATGATAAGAACCTCGATTTGATGTTGCAACATATGGATGAGCATGTAGTTGTTACTTGGCTCAATGCTGAGGTTTCAAACGGAACGAATGCAGTTCGCGGTTATTTTGAGAAGATGGTCGGTGATGCCAAAACAACGGTGTTAAAGAAATATGAAACACACCCAACTATCACGCAGCCCGCCATTTTTTATGGTGATGTTGCAGTGGCTGTAGGAGAGACAGAAGATATCTTTTCGCCCCATGATCGCTCTGTATTTCGTCTTAACTCTCGATGGAGCGCAGTGTTACATAAAGTAGACGGTAAATGGAAAATCATCTCACTTACACTCTCAAACAATGTGTTTGACAATACATTATTAGATGAACTCAAAGGTCTTATGCTTTATATCGTGTTAGGAGCATTTTTTGGTGCAATATTGTTAAGTGCATTTTTCTATTTTCTATTTGCACGCAGACACGAATAGACTCTTTTCGATCTCATTTATACATCTTTAAACATAACAGAGATATTATATGCTGCTATAAAGGAGAAAGTAATGAAAAGAGTGCTATTGCTTGCTGTGGTCGTTTTTGCTTTTATGTTTATCGGATGTAGTGATGATGGTGCCAAAGAAAAAAATGACGATACCTCCTTCGCGTCTATTTACGACTATATAACACCTTTTCATGATGGATATGCTGCTGCGAGGCTCGATGATAAGTGGGGAATTATCGATAAAAGCGGTAAAAAAGTTACAGCGTTTACCTATGAGTATGCACACTCTTTTTTTGAGGGATTAGCTAGTATCAAACGCGATGGAAAGTACGGGTATATAGACAAGAAAGCCCAAGTAGTCATTCCAATCATATATGATGATGCTTTTTCTTTTGAAGGGGGTCTTGCGAAAGTTGAGATAGATAAAAAATGGGGCTACATCAATAAAGAGGGCAAAGAGGTAGTTCCTGCCAAATATGATCACATTGCAAGCTTTGATGATAGAGAGATTGCTTCATATGAAATCAATGGCAAATACGGTTTTGTTAATAAGAAGGGCGAAGAGGTTATACCGCCTCGATATGATTATGTAAGCTCTTTTCGCGATGGTATAATAGAAGTTGAGCTAGATAATAAACATGGTTTTGTCAATAAAGAGGGTAAAGAGGTTATGCCGCCTCGATATGATTTCGTCTATGGTTTTCGTGAGGGAATGAGTCCCGTTATGGTGAATCAAAAGTACGGCTACATCAACCAAGATGGCAACGAGGTTATACCAATCATGTACGAATCGGCTTACTCTTTCTATGGAGGTGTTGCCAAGGTTAGGCGTGATGGTCGCTGGGGATTCATAGATAAAACAGGCAAAGAGATCATCCCTCTTCAATACGGCAATAGTGAATCTTTCCATGAGGGGTTGGCTGCGGTTAGTCTGAAAGGCAAATGGGGATTCATAGATAAAACAGGCAAAGAGATCATCCCGTTTCGATATGAGCGTGTTTACTCTTTTCATGAAGGGCTAGCTAGGATTCAATATGAGGGCAAATACGGATTTATCGATAAGGGCGGCAGGTTGATGATTCCTCCGCAATACAGTGAAGCCTATGATTTTGACAACGGGTTGGCTCAAGTAAAGCTAGGGCTTAATTGGGGCTTTGTTGATAAGGTAAATAAAGAGATCATTCCTATTAGATATAAGTATATCAGAGAGTTTGAAGATAGAGATTTTTTAAAAGTTTTCCTTGGCGATAAAGTCGGGCTCTATACCAAAGAGGGTAAGCTCATTCTTGAAGCAAAATATGATGATATAGCTACCTATGATGAGGATAACTTTCTGTTTCTTATAAGAGATGAGTATGACAAAATCAACAAAACCTTTATAACCATGAAGTTTGAAGGAAAATATGGGATTATCGATAAGAAGGGTAAAGAGATTGCACCACCCCAATATGACCATATTTACTATTTTAAACAGGGTTTAGCAAAAGTTGCACTCTATGGCAAATGGGGATATATCGATAGCAAAAACAGAGTCATCATTCCTATCAAATATGATGTTGTCTATGGCTTTGAGAGAGGTGGACTTTGTAAGGTCAAGCTTGATGATAAATACGGCTATGTCAATCAAAAGGGTGAAGAGATCATACCGCCTCGATATACCGAAGAGGAAGCAAAAGAACGCAGAGCCCTTTTTGAAAAATCTAAAGATATATAAACGCTGATAGTGTTTATATATTTATGCTACAATCTTTGAAAAAATTTGGAGTAGGTAATGGCAGGGATACTAGGATACCTCGCAGCGCTCAGTGATGATATAGCTTCACTTGCCGGAAGAACGATGGCAACAAGCGCAGGAAGTTTAACGAGTTCGTTTGATGATATGTCTCTTATGTTAGATGACATAGCTACCTATACTAAGGTTGCCAGTGCAAAATCATCCGGGCTTGTTATCGATGATCTCGCTGCCATCTCCAATATGACCAATGAGACAACCTCAGATATCCTCAAAAAAGAGTTAGAGAAATCAAGCTCTATGGAGGATTTGAAACAAAATATCTCGAAATTGAGTAAAGAAGAGCAAAAAGAGGTGGAAAAAGAGATTAGGCGAATCGCACAAGAGACGCTCTTGCATTCCAAAAGAAAAGCAGCCCAAAG
>JARROQ010000038.1:0-15991 GCA_037383745.1 Sulfurovaceae bacterium | reverse complement strand
CATAACAGATGCTGCAAAGAAAAATCATATCATCATCACAACAGGCGGTGCAAGCGTTGGAGATAAAGATTTCACAAAGCAAGCACTCAGAGAGCTTGGGATAAAAATGCTTTTTGAGAAAGTCAATATCAAACCCGGAAAACCGACTTCTATAGGTATATTAGATGGGACTATCATCGTTTCTCTTCCTGGAAATCCGCTTGCAGCTATGGTTAATTTTGAACTTTTTGTATCGATCGCTATTGCGATACTCCAAGGGGGCAAAGATATCTATCATAAAATTATCAAGACAACTTTTAGCAATGAATATAGATTAAAACCGGGAAAATATAGTGTTATTTGCGGTAAATTTTGCGGAGAAAATTTTAGCCCTCTTGAAAATCAATCACCCAATCAAGTCAGTACACTTAAAGAGATTGACTCTTTTGCGCTCACTGATCCTAGTATAGAACATATCGAAAACAGTTGCTCTATAAATATAGTAGATTTGAAAGATAAAGTGGGTAAAAAAGAGTGTCTATTTATCTTCCCCCAAGAGGGGTAGATGGATTATAGTGAAGATATATAATCAGCTAAAGCGTCCATGTCAGCATCACTCAGTGCTGCCATTTGTCCCTTCATAAGCATACCGTTACCGGTAATATCTCTTGTTCCGGCTTTGTATGCATGCATTTTTTCTAACAAATCTGCTTTTGGTTGACCTGCAATAACTGCCCCTTTACCAAGCGCAAGCGTTTTACCGTCAGGTCCGTGACATGCGGCACATGTTGTAAATAGTGCTTTTCCCGGAGCCTCAGCAGCCGCTTCTTCAACAGGAGCTGCAGCTTCTTTGGTTGTTGCATTTGCTTCAGCAGCAGGTGCCTCAGTGGCATTGGTTTCCACAGATGTCTCTGTTGTTGCATTTGCTTCTACCGCAGGCGTCGCATCAGTTGCAGTTACATTAGCTTCAACAGGAGCCTCTTCGACAACTTCTTCTGCTACTACTACTTCTTCAGTAGCTACAGGTGCAGCCTCTTCTTGTGCAACAGGTGTACTTTGCTCTACTGCAGCACTTGTAGTATCTGCTTTCTCTTCACCGCAACCTGCAAATAAAAAAGCTGCAGTTACCAATGAAATCAGTGTTAGATTTTTCATATTCTAGATCCTTTTCTTCAATATCAATTTTCAACAAAAACAATTATACTAAATTTTCTTGGGTTTATAATTAAAGGTTAATAATAAAATTTGTCTTTTTGGAGAAAAGAATTATTTTAAAGCAGTATCAATCTTGTATTTTTACCATATCTTTATTTACAATAAAAATACTCATAAAATCACTCGCTAGCAAAAGAGACAAAAATCAATTCGTCTTCTGCTATGAGTCATCTCAACTAGATATTAAAATCTTTCTTGGTGCAGGGAAGTACCTTACTCGGCAGGTACTTTAGCTTCTTCAACTGTTGCGTTTTCTTCAGTAACAGGTACCTCGGCAGGCACTTCAGCTACTTCAACCGTTGCATTTTCTTCTACTGCAGGCGTCGCGGTTGCATTAGTTTCAGCAGGAGCCTCTTCAACAACTTCTTCTGCTACTACTACTTCTTCAGTAGCTACAGGTGCAGCCTCTTCTTGTGCAACAGGTGTACTTTGCTCTACTGCAGCACTCGTAGTATCTGCTTTCTCTTCACCGCAACCTGCAAATAAAAAAGCAGCTGCAACCAATGAAATGAGTGTTAGGTTTTTCATAACTCGATCCTTTTCTTTAGATGTAAAAATTCGACAAGTAATGATTATACTAAATTTTACTTGGATTTATAATTAAAATATCTGATAATATCTTTTTCCACCAATTCTTATCACTCCATTCATTTTTAATCGCTTCGGAAAAAAGAATCGTATCAAGTGATATCACTCCCATATTTTCACTGTGTGCATCATCTTTAAAGGCTTGGGCATAGCCACTATCCGTCTCATGAACAATCACACTATCAAGCACGACCTCTTTTTCGTCATTGACCATTTTACTCGCTTGAAGTATCTGCTCAATCGCAAGGAAAAATACTCTTGCAAATTGCTCGGCAGAGGGAGAAACCGGCAACTGTACCCATCTTTGACTATGTTTTTTCATATCTGCTAAATACTGTGGATCATCATCACTCCAAAGGGTGATAGCATGATCAAAACTATCGATAAGTTGTTTCATCGTGTGTTTTACTAAGCCAAAATCATAGACCATTTGACCATGATCTAGGTATTGTGATCGTAGCAGTATCTCAACTTTATATGAATGGCCGTGAATATTTTCAGAACATCTTTGCGTGGTGCAACCTCTTACTATATGAGCATTCTCAAATTTGAAAAGCTTTCTGATAATCATCTTTTTTTCCTAATTCGGATATATTTCCTCTTATTTTATCATAACATTATAACTTTTTTGATCTTGATGTGCAAAAGCCTAAACACCCTCGGTCGTATCATAGATTCGGATATGGAGTCTATCACTATAAAAAAAGTTATTAGCCATACAAAACTGAAAAACATCTTTATCATTTTTTCGGATAGTATCCCTGCTCTCTCCAACCGGCATACAATAGATAGGCAATTTGGGCGCCAAAGCAACAATATCTTTTATCTCCGCAAGTGCGCTAGAAGCAATCAGCTCTTTATCGATTGTAAATTTAAAAAAGGAGTCACTTGTGTTTGTGATAATCTTTGTAATCGCCTCTTTATTGACCCTTTTTTTGTAAGGCTCATTTGAATTTGAAAGCTTGATAGAGAGTGCAAAAGTTGCTTTTTTATAGAGAGGATACGCCTTAAAGTCGATATCAATTGTTCCATTCGTCTCAAAAGTTATTCTACATCCTTGCTCTATAAGCCAAGTTATAACCTCATAAAAAACACGCTCTTGATGATACAAAAGTGGCTCGCCGCCTGTTATAACAATATTTGGCAGATAACCAATCTGTGTAAACTCTTTTGAGAGTGTTTCTATGAAACCTTTCGCATCGTCTATCTTCTGCCAATTTTCCACAAAAGCCCTATCGACTGCAAAGAAAGTATCACACCCTTGCCTCTTAACACCTTGTACTTCATAGAAACAACCAAATCCGTCACATGAAAGATTACAGCCGCCGGTTCTTAAAAAATAGGAAGGCTCCCCCGCATATCTTCCCTCACCTTGGATAGAAAAGAATTGCTCGACTATGTAAAACATTATCAGCCACCTGTCTCATAAAAAGCTCTTTTCGAGAGATCATTTGAGCATAACTCTTCATGATCCCAACGATTCTCTTTTGGTTTATTTTTTAAAACATCACCAAGTATCGCGCTCGCTTTTTTGATATCTTTAACTCGAAGTGCCTCGGCAATACTTTGTGCCTCATCAAAATATAAACACGGTATCAGATACCCTTCAGCAGTAAGCCTGATACGATTGCAGCTCTCGCAAAAATCATGTTTGTGTGGATCGATGAGTCCAAACTCATATCCGTTTTCAAGCAATTTATAGTTAAATGACGGACTTGCCCCTTCTCGCCCTAAAGCTTTGATATGGTACTTCTCTTTGATCTTAGAGAGGATTTCTCTACCATGCATGCCTCGAATCTCACTATTGGCATGTACATTTTCCATATATTCGATAAACCGCACCTTGAGCCCTTTTGCTTTTGAATACTCTAATATATCGACAATCTCGCTGTCATTTATCCCTAAAAGCGGCACCATATTAAGCTTAACTCCGAGTCCTACATCTAAAGCTTTTTCGATACCCTCTAAAACTGTTTTGAGAACATCCTTTCCGGCTATCTTTGCTGCTACATCACTTTTAAGACTATCAAGTGAGATATTGAGTCGCTTCAAACCTGCATTTTTAAGTCTCTGTGCGCTTTGAGCTAAAAGAAAACCGTTTGTTGTCAATGCTATATCGATATCGCTCTTATAATCATAAATCATAGCGATAAATGTATCGATATCCTCTCTCAAGAGCGGTTCACCACCTGTGAGGCGAATCTTGTTGACACCTTCATCGATAGCAACTTTGACAAACATAAAAAGCTCTTCAAATGAGAGCAGATTCTCTTTTGGAACCCAAGAGAACGGTTTTTCGGGCATACAGTATTGACAACGAAAATTACATCGTTCCGTCAATGAGATGCGAAGATAATCAACTCTTCGACCATGTCCATCTATAAGCATAAAACTCCTATCTATTTTTTCTTTATACTGTAGCTTTTTAAGAAGGGTAGCAAAAGTTTGTTAAAAGGTGGGTTTAATTATTTTGAAGCAACAATAAACTAATCTTAAAATAATTTTGCATGTAATTTACTGTAGTTTTTAAGGTTGTTGCGAAGGAGCATACTCCCGGTATGTAACCGGGGCAACTCCTTCAAAAATACAGTGAAGAACTGCTAAAGAATTAGTGAAGATCTTTCCACTGAGATTTTTTCCAAAGATACGCAAGGATAGTAAATACTACAAAAAAGAGTATAACCCATGGCCCGATAGCTGCTCTTGCCGGCTTACTTGGGTCTCCAACCTCTTCAAGATAAGTTTTTACTTTTTCATAGTTCTCTTTTGTAAGTCCGACTCTCGGCATTGAAGTCCCCGGAAGTTGTGTCTGTGGATTTTCTACAAAAGTTTCCATATAATGCGGACTTCTTGCTCTAATCATCATAGAGAGATCAGGAGGCAATTTCCCCATATAAGCTTTCACCAAAGCTTGCTCGTCAAGCACTTTGATCTTATAGGCGAGTGCATCTTTTTCCTCTTTAAATTCAGGAGTATCGCCAAGTTGTGTGATCTTAGCATATCGTACAGCATGACATCTGACACATGCCTCTTCAAATACTGCTTTTGGCTCTAGCTCTCCTACTTTATTTTGCATTATATACTCAACGATATCAGCGATTTGTTGATCAGATGTAACCATAGCCATTACACTTCCCATAGGATGCATCATCGTATTGGCATATTTATGATCTACGTTTGACGCCATCGCGGGATCTTTAAGAAGCGCAATAAGATAGTTTTTATCATAAAGTGATCCCGCATGATCTAAACTTGGAGGAATAACGCCACCCATATTGATACCCGCACCATTATGACATGCCATACATGTTCCAAATGATGCTTCACCATTTGATACATTAGCATCAAGTTGCGCAATGCTTGCTACACTGCCCCAAAATAACCTCTTATGCTTAACTGTCTCTTCGGCTTTTACTAAAGCGCCTTCTTGTTTTTTGATAGCCTCTTGTGCTTTTACTATATCTTCTTGAGGAGCATCATCAATGCTTTGTATCTTAACAAGCTCATCTTGAGCCTTTTTTAAAGCCTCTTTTGTATTCTCAACTCGAGTATTCGCCTCTTCGATATCCGCTGTTCCATCATATACAAAATCGTGCCCCTCTACATGTGCGTGCATTTTGGAGTGTGCAAAAGGTTCAACTCCAATATATACCAAAAGTGTAAAGAAAACAACTACTGCTAATATTTTAAATTCTCTCATCTGTGCCCCCTACAGCTTTTTCTCTAATTTAGTGATAATAAACAGTATCGGCCACATAAGCAGAAATATAATCGCAGCTACAGTCCCTAATGTATTGAACATACCTTCAGGAGGTAATTTGCCCAGTACTGTTAAAGCTATCATATCCACCACCAATACCCAGAACCATATAACAAAAAGTCCTCTTTTATGTGCCGGAGCAACATTTGGACTTCTATCAATAAACGGAAGCAAGAAGAATATCACTTGTGCTATCAAAAACGCTACAAGACCCGGATCTTTTGGGAATGGTCTAAGAATCTCATAACTCCACAAGAAATACCACTCAGGATAGATATGCGGTGGTGTTTTGAGTCCATCTGCGGGATCAAAGTTGACAGGATCCATTGCAAAATCAAAGTTATAAAATACAAGGAAGAAGAAGAGTATAAAATAGACTCCCATCACAAAGATATCTTTACTTAAAAATACAGGATTAAAAGGAATTACTTTAGACTCTTTTTTCTTACCCTCTTTATAGAGTTTTGCTGCCTCTTCAAAATCTATCTCTTCACCCTCTTGATTGTTAACGTGAGGTAATCTCAAGCTTGCAAAGTGGAATACTATAAGCCCGATGATAACCAAAGGAAGCAAGAGCACATGCAACATAAAAAATCTCATCAAATAAGCATCGCCCGGAACATAGTCTCCTCTGATCCATTCAACAAGTCCTGTAAGGTGAAGTGAACCACCCTCAAATAGATTCGTGATAACCATCCCTGCCCAGTAACTCATCTGACCCCAAGGAAGCATATATCCACTAAATGCTTCTGCTGAAAAAGTAACAAATAGAAGCATGCCTGAGATCCATATCAACTCTCTGCCTCTTTTGTATGAACTATAGTATATACCCGTAAGCATATGAATATAGATGATCAAAAATACAACAGAAGCTGCAACACCGTGGATATGTCTCCACAGCCATCCAAACCCGACTTCACTCATGATGGTATGATTTACACTATCAAAAGCGAGATTTACATCAGGCTTATAATACATCAAAAGAAAGATACCGCTTACAATAAGCAGACCAAATGTTGCAGCAAGTATCATCCCCATTGCCCATAAAAAATTGATATTTTTCGGAATCCAATACTCTGTTGAGAGTACTCTCTTTACCGTATCGATTGCCAATCGGTCATTGAGCCATTGGTTCGAAAAAGGTTTTGCGTTTTCATCAAAATGTGCCATATTCCCTCCTATTAGGCTGTTACGCCGGCTTCTTTCATTTTTATATACTCAGGGCCCTCTTCCCCAAGTACTAATTGTGTCCCGTCAATTTTAAAAGGAGGGATAACAAGCGGGCTAGGCGGTGGGCCAAATATCTGTCTCCCACTTGCATCAAATTCTCCACCGTGACAAGCACAGTGAAATATCTTGTCATTCGGCAAATATGCAGGTATACACCCTAAGTGTGTGCAAAGTCCTATTGCCACAAGATATCTATCTTGTCCGACAACCACATCTCTATCATCGGAAGGCATATCTGCACTCTTTTTCAAAACAAAGATAGGTTTCCCTCTCCATTTTTCAACATTTAGTACATTTTCTTGTGCACCACTTAAGTCTACCGTCGTAAAACCTGCTGCTTTTACACTTGGAAGCGGATCCCAACTACGCTTCATAGCATAAAGAGCTGCTAGGCCACCTAGGGCACTAAAACCCCCTAAGGCCATACCCATAAAGTCTCTTCTACTACTCATTACATTCCTTTTGAATTAAAAATAAAGTCGGAGTATTATAAAGAAATTGATATTAAAAGTTTATGAATTAATTTTATTTGCAATGTAAAAATCTATTTTATTGTCTTTTAAGGGATTTTTGGTAAGTCTTTTTGAAGAATTCTTTAATATAAATTTATCAATTTGAAAATCATTCTTTTTAAGATAGGTTATTTGAAACCATTCAAGTACATTGATGGTGCATTCATTGAGTTTTTCTTTTTCGATATACACTACATTTGCTCCAGCACTTTTTGCCTCCATCGCACACTGTAATGAAAAAGTGATAACATCTTTTGAATGTGAGATTATCTCCTTATACTCTTCGGGCTCATACATTTGTGTAAAATACTCCCCCAGTTCATCTTCATACCCAAGATAAAAATATTCACCCAAGAGTAGATTTATATCGCGATTCTTTAATTGACTTGCTATTCCAAGTAACTCTTTTTTGGGATCACTGTCCCCATAAAAAAGCACAATGCCATCCTTTTTCTCAGAATCATCCAAATAGATATCATCGATAAATATTGCCTGCTTATGCTCATCCCAAGGGGAGAGTACCTCTTCTTGCGATTGTGCTCTATCATCACAATCTCTTGCTAGGCGAAATACCTTCTTGTAATCTCTGCAAAAATTTTCAAAATGCCTTGGAAGCTCTTCAGAAGAATCAATAAAAAGCGAATCGCCAATATCTAAAACAAGATCGATATCATGAATACTCTCAACACTCACAGCACCCTCTATGCCATACTCTTTTGCCACAAGGGCTGCACGAAAATCATTGACAAGTAGTTTTGTTGTGATTCCTTGATTCTCCAAGTGTGGCAGAAGTGCTGCGGCACGCCGTACACCATCTAAATCAATCCTATGTCCCGTGTGTGCATAATAGTAAAATGTCAAAGTTATCCTTTAGCGTTTTATAAATAATATTCGAAGTATAGCTAAAACATCGATATGACTTGAAAACCAAGCAATATAAGATTAAATATGATCGCTATAATCGGTATCGCAACCGGATAGACTTTTATGCCTTCAATATAAGGTTTTCTATGTTTAATGAATACCAACGATAAATTCACCAATGTAAAGACCACAAAAATAAAGAAACTCGTAAATTGTGCGAGTGTTACAAGCTCAAAAAGATTTACCAAAATAAAAACAAATCCCACCGTCACGACAATCGATGCAATAGGTGTACGAGTCTTATCATTAACACTCGTCAAAAACTTTGGCAACCATCCCTGGGAGCCCATTCCATAAAATATACGCGACACCATGATAATCTGTATCAAAGCACCGTTTATCACAGCTACCATAGCTATCACACTTAGTATGGTACCATCCGACCCTGTAGCATTTTCATAAACTTCTTTAAGTGGTGCCGAGGACTGCGCAAGAGCATCAATGGGCATGACAAAGATAGAGATGCAAACTACACTCACATATACAAACGTCACTATAACCAAAGTAATAATGATAGCCTTTGGAATGACTTTGGTCGGCTCTTTAACCTCTTCCGCAATATTTACCATATCTTCAAAGCCGATAAAAGCATAAAATGCAAGGAATGCTCCCGGTATAATCAAATGTAAAACTGAAAATTCCAAAGGAGGCGCCAGCGATATAAAATTGATCTGATCTATCTGTATATACTGAAAACCTGCATATATTACCATTCCCAATCCAAGCATCTCTATTAAGGTTAGGATAAAAACAAAGAACATTGATTCTTGAATACCCCATATCGCTATAACACCCAATGTCGCAACAAGTATCAAAATAATCGCCGATTCCGTATACATGCTACAATAAACGATAAAGGAGCATATATTCCTGCAATACCTGCTATTTTCCCAACCAACACATAAATACCTGCACCGAAGATGTTGCCAAGACCGTAGAAGACAAGCATGGGCAAATTAACACTACGTCGTAATTTTGGCTGAAGATATGACCGCATTGATACTCTTTTGATATCCGATTTAGAGAATCTCTCGTTTTATGATTGTACCATATCTATGTTGTGTATTATTTCTATAGGTCAATAAAGCCAAAGAGATAAGCAGGTGAGTCTGTGAAATTTTTATCTATTTCATATCATTATTTTTGCAACTTCCATCGCCACAATTACATCCACCGCCGCTTTTAAAAAGTTTTCTATAGATATAATATACCGCTGCGATAGTTACAACAACTAAAAATATCTTTTCATACATCATGTTTCCTTTTTTTCCGAGAGAAAAAATCTCTCTCGGGTTTATCTCATAGGTTTTGCCTCAACCCAAATGACTGCATCTTGGCTGAGCTCTTTACCTTTATATGTTTTATCGCTTCCGACTCCTAAAGCCGCAAAGCCCCAAAAACCGGCTCGTGGCAATGTAAATGTAAACTCACCGTCTTTATCTGCCTTGATACCCATCGTGACAAAAGCATCTTGAGGCGCCTCTACATATGCTTTTCCTGTTTTGTTGTTTTTCATATCTATATCCCTGTTGAGATACTCCACTTCAATCTCAGCATACGGTACCGGCTTGCCTTTACTCTTTACAACACCCGTAAAACTACCGCCTTCCCAAATGGCATAAGGTTTTGTTAAAGGAACAATCTCAGCTTTGAGCCCAAGATCACTATCCCAATCCGTCGGTGTGCCTGCGACATTGATGATCGATTTTGTAATTTGCTGAATATAAACATCTTCATTAGCCTCATAATAAGGTGCGGGCTGTAAGATCAAAATATGATCACCCATTCTTTGTGCTTTATACTGTGACGCATACGCTTTACCGCTATTATGTTGACCTGTAAAAGTGATGCCTTCTAGCGTTGATTTCAAATCAGTCTTCTTGCCTTTATTGATAACATAAAACTCCTCAACCGGTTTGAGTTCCTGAGAGTCATGCTGTTTTCCCATATCCATCGTATGCTCATCGGCAAACGGATGGGTAAAAACCTCTCTTAACTCTATAGTTTTACCCTTACTCAAGGCAGTATCAGGAGTATAGAGCATCTGAAAATGTGCAAATGCCCCCGTTGTGAATCCGGCTATAAGAGCTGAGCCTACTAAAATTTTTTTACTAGAAATTTTAATCATACTTTTTTGTAACATTATCTATCCTTTCGGTTATTTTAGGCATCTTAAGAGCCCTTTATAAAATCTGCAAAGCATCAAAGAATCGATGCCCTGCAAGCTTATTGCTTACTCTGTGATATCTGAGCTTTTTACATGGACACGATGTCCTTCTCCGGCATCAAACACTGCCTCATAATCTCCATCGGGTTTATCGAAAGTTACCTCACTGTCTTCGGTCATCTTCGATTCAAAAACTTTGTTACCATCTTTTAAAACATAAAAAATCACGCCGCTTGCGCTACTTCCGTCACTAAACCCGCCTTCGCAAGTAATCGTGTTATCACCGTTATCAAAACAACTCATGATTGCTGTATGGGCAAAAACAGAGCCTGTTAAAAAAATCAAACCTAATAGTACTTTTTTCATTATATTCTCCTTTTTGGTATATTTATCGTGATACTATCAAACATTATTATTTTGAATTTCTATACCTCCTTTCCAGTTTTTGCTCCTATGTGGGAAAAGCCCCAATATCAAAGCTAAAAGAACAACCGTAAAATAAAAATAACTCATCGCTTCAATTCCGCTCCATTGATAAATTGAGCCCAAACTAAAGACCAAGGACGATATTATGATCCCCAAAATAACAGGGAAGAAAATAGCAAATATCATCCACCTGTAACTTCCCGCTTGTATCTTCACGACAATCATCGTTGCAATACAAGGAGGGGTTAGAATCATAAAAATTATGATAGCAATCGCATGCAAGGGGGTGTATCCGCTATTAAGCGCCATAGCCTCTTCTGCGCGCATACCGTCTGCTTTGTTATTCTCATAGATAGAACCCAAAGTAGCAACTGCACTCTCTCTTGCTGCAAAGGAGCTTAAAAATGCAACATTGATCTTCCAATCAAATCCTGCATATTGCGTTACGGGTTCCACAAATTTACCCGTCATTCCAAGTAAAGAGTTCTCAATCTTCTCGTTTTTGACATTTCTTAAGATACGTTTTCTCTCTTTGGAGAGTTTTCTAAGATTTTTGTTTATTTTTTTCGCATCTTTATCGCTTTTTGGTTTAAGAAATTTATAATAGATTGCATTGCGTTCTAAGTACTCCTCATCAATTGCCTTCGCACTCTCTTTTGATGTTGCCACCATTCTCTTTGCTCTGTATGCATCATAATAGTTCAAAAGACTAGAGACCTCTTCTCGTGTATCGATCTCCTTGTAATAACTGTTTGTTTCCAATTTCTTATCAAACTTTTGAAGCATCGTCTCTACTTGTGCATCGTATTTAGCTTGGGATTCTACGCTTAATCCCGGAAATTGCAACATTGCAAAAAGGATAATAGCCACCGCAAGAACAATCGTGACAACCTTTTTAATATAGACCCAAACTCTTTGGGTTGCTCTAATGATAACCCCTTTAAATGTAGGGATATGATACGGAGGCAACTCCATCAAAAACGGAGCAGTCTCTCTCGTTTTTAAAATCGTACTTGTAAATATCTTTGCAACGATAAGCGCTATAAACAAAGTAACCGTAGAGATAAAAAACATCATAAGCGCCATATCAGGTTTGAAAAACGCCCCTAAAATAAGCGTATAAAAAGGTACTTTTGCCAAACAATTCATATACGGAACCGTTAAAATCGTTGCCATTCTTGCGCGCTCATCGGCTATGCCTTTCGTCGCCATAACCCCTGGTACAGCACAACCGCCCACCATAGCTCCACCCAACACTAAAGGAAGCGTCGACTGACCATGCAGGCCAAATTTCCTAAATACTCTATCTAAGATAAATGCCATTCTTGGCATATACCCTACATCTTCCATAATAGCAATAAGTGCAAACAAGATAAAAAAGATCGGGATGTAGTTCATTAATGCATTAGCACTATTGACCATCCAAATACCAAAATCGGTAATCATAGGCACATCAATGATGTCGGCACTCGGCAAAATATCTACAACAAAATTTTTGATAGCTGCAAGTAATGGCCAAGTATAATCGGTAAGTTTATATCCCCAAACTATAGATATTTCATACACCAAAAACATGATAAATATAAGTATCGGGATAGCTAAATAACGATTAAGAAGAATCTTATCGGCTTTGTCCGTCCATGTCTCTTTTTTGATATTTTTCTCGACTAGACTTTTATGACAGATTATATCTGCGGATTCATAACGTACCGAGGCTAAAAAAGAGGGGAAGTCTCTATCGTACCTCTCATGAAAAATCCTCTCTTCTTGTTTTGCCGTCTCTTCTATATTTGGAATATTTTGCTTCAAACGCTCAATTATAGTAGTATCGCCTTCTAATACCTTAATTGCTTGCCATCTTTTTTTGAGAACTTCAATCCCTCTTCTTTTTGCAACATCCATCATATTGAGAACCACAATTACCGGAATGCCTATCTCTAAAAGTTGAAATGTAAGATAGAGATTTCTTTTGAGATTAGAGGCATCAATAACATTGACGATGATATCCGGACTCTCATCGATAATAAATTCTTTTGCCGTTCTCTCCTCGAGAGAATAAGAGCTAAACGAATAGGTTCCGGGAAGATCAACCATCTCCACTTTATACTCTTCATATTTAAAAAAACCCACTTTTTTATCGACGGTAACACCCGGATAGTTTGCAATATGCTGTTCGATACCGCTTACCATATTGAAAATGGTAGATTTTCCACAATTGGGCTGTCCTGCGAGTGCAACTTTTATTTTTTTCACTCTTGCTCCTCTATCTCAATAAGATGCGCCTCGCTTCTTCGTACACTCAAATGATAATTGTGTATTTTTAACTCCATAGGATCAAATAGCGGGGCTTCTCTTATAACCTCTATCTCGACATTATTTACAAATCCCATATCTAAAAGTTTATGCAAAAGTTTCCCTTTTGCACACAAGCCTCTCACTCTTGCTCTACGCCCTTTTTGTACCATATCTAGTGTTTTTTTCATGTTGTCTCCTCAAATAGATATGATTCACATATCGATGAATGCCTTTAAAATTTTTCTTATTTGCAAGAAGCTTTAGAACTTATCTTCACATTGCCCTTTTCATACTCTTCCCATATTGTGCGTTGTTTATCATTGAGTATGTTGTAAAGATTGTTGCGTGCAGTTATTTTGAGCAATGTTGCCTCTTTCTTGATCTCTGCTAGTTTTGTAACATCACTTTCAAGTTCTTGAATGCTTTTACCTTTTTTGATGGCTCTTTGAATCTTTTTCTCCAACACATAAGCCTCTTGCATTTTTACATTATATTTTTCATGCATAATCGGTTTGACCTTTTGCATTAATTGCTGCTTCTGCTCTTTACTCAATTCAAATTTACCGCTTTTGACCAATTTGCCCGGCATCTTTATTTGTATAAGATCGTGGATAATCAAATTGCTATTTTTTGCTTGTGCGAACACTCCTGCTGCCAAAATCATAATCGCCATTGTTATTTTTTTCATTTTCTCTCCTTGATTTTAAAATGTATAGTTCATCCCGATATAATAATTTGAACGCTCTATCGCACCCAAATCTTCGGGAATATTTTTGTCAAAAACATTATCTACACCCGCAAAGAAACTCATATTGCTCGATGCCCTTGTATAGATAAGTTTTAAGTTCGTAATGCCAAATCCACCTATTTTCTCATCATCTGAATTAGTCTGCTCACCTACATATTTTGTAATACTCCTTAGCTCAAGATCAGATCTTAAAAAATAGCTAAGCGTCAAACTTGCAAGATTTTCAGGAGTATATTGTAATTGCATGCCGTCTGTTTTATTTTCGGCATCAATATCACTATAAGTAGCTTTTATCATCAAATCGTCAGTAGGCATGATGGCAAAGCTACTTTCATACCCTTTAATCTCACCCTTAGATATATTTTCAAAACTCATATAATTACCGTAATCAATCCTTGTGATACGATCATCGATATCTGTTTTAAAGAGTGTAAATTCAAAATTCCATATATCACCTTTTGTGAGGAAACCTGCTTCTATCGTCTCGCTTGTCTCAGGCTTCAAATCCCAAATTGTTGTCTTGCCGACAGTTGCATCAATAACGGTTGAGCCTAACATTTTTTTGCCACTTGGGCTTGTCTGATCTACATAAAGCTCTCTATCATCGGGGCTTCTAAATCCTTGAGAATAGTTTGCCTTGATCTTTGTATTTTGAGTGATATCATATGTACCGCCGAAGCTTAGGGATATTTCACTCTCGCCTATGGAGTCTTTGTCATACCTTGCACCATACACCAAACCGATTTTTTCAAAAGGTCTATACTCATGCTGTACAAAAAGAGCTTTATAATTTCTATCATCAACACTAAATGCATTTGACTCGACATCTGTTATCCTATACTCGGCACCCGCTAAAACCCTATTGGTTTCAGAAAAAGTATATGTAGCGAGTAAATCGTTATTTATATGCTCAATGGTTGATTCATTACCACTTGATAAGGAGTCCTCTTTTGAAGCATATCCAAGTTCCTGCCAAAGCGAAGTATAAATCTTTCTGCTCTTTTCATATCGCGAATAAGCAAACGTGTATTCCACCTCAAAATTCTCATTTGGATGATAGCTTAAACTTGAATCTAGAGTATATCTTTCATTATCGTCCATCTGTTCGATAGGAATATATTTAACCTTGATAGCATTGCCGTTTTGAGTGTAATTACTTTGGTAAATAGTGCTGATAGAATCTGAATGCTTATCCTCTTTCAAATAACTCATATCAACATCTAAAGTAAAAGCATCATTAAAAAGATAAGTAACGCCTCCACCGATTGTTTTAAGCTCAAGATCACCCTGATAATCATGGTTAACTGCATAAGAGTCGCTTAAGTTACTCCTTAAAGTTGCCCAATTGCCACCACCTGTTAGATTTGAAGGAGATTTCTCTGTGCCCCCTTGCATTATCTTCACATCAGTTGTCTCTTTTTTTGTAAATGCATCTCTATCAAGATAATTTGCATATAATCTATAGGAAAATTTCTCTTTTGCTCCATGCACAAAAAAATCAATATCGTTCTTATTTTTGCCGTGCATCAGTTGCACATTGCCGCCAAAATCCTTAGTGGGTTTTTTTGTTATGACATTGATGACACCACCCATAGCATCACTGCCGTAAAGCAGGCTTGAACTTCCCTTAACAATCTCTATACGCTCTATCATGCTAGCCGGGATCCTGTCAAGCTCATAGGTTTTACTAAATTCGCCCGTGATTCTTCTGCCGTCAATAAGGTAAAGTGTATCGCCGTGCGCCATACCTCGAATGCTCATCGTAGCCCCGTTGCTGCCGGAGGTGCTAAGATATATACTCCCCTCATCTTTAAGTATCTCACCAACATTCGAAGAACCGCTGTTTTCTATCTCTTCCGATGTAATAACTGTGGTTTGCATAGGCAAATCAGATATAGAACTCTTCGTCTTTGTTCCTATAGTTACAACTTCATCGAGTTTATATATATCATTTGCGCAGAGGCAAATAGATGCACCCAAGCTTAAAAAAAGTGTTTTTCTCATCCCCATAAATTCCCCTTTATAAAATTTAGCTGGCTACTATCAAGGAGACAAGAGAATTTGCTGGCTAATAAATAATGATAATAATTATCGTTATAGTATCGAAAACAACCTTTTTTAAAACTTAATTTTAAGAATGATTATCA
>JARROQ010000037.1:0-10761 GCA_037383745.1 Sulfurovaceae bacterium | reverse complement strand
CTGTACGAACCAATCAGAACGATATATAGAAAAGCCAGAGGTAGATAATGAAAATCCTAATAGTAAACACATCAGATATACAAGGTGGGGCGGCAAGGGCTGCTTATAGACTCCATAAAGCACTTTTAGGTGGTGGAGTGGATAGCCAGATGCTAGTGCAAAGTAAAAGTAGTGATGACTTTACAGTGCAGACTATGGCTAGCACAAAGATACAAAAAGGTCTAAATAAACTTCGTCCCACACTAGATAGTATCCCCGTAAGATTTTATAAAAACAAAACAAAAACACTTTTTAGCCCTTCCTGGCTTCCTTTTAGTGGTATAGTAGATAGGATAAATGAGATAAACCCAGATATAGTTCATCTTCATTGGATATGTGGTGGGATGATGAGAGTAGAAGATATGACTCGCATAAAAGCTCCTATAGTTTGGTCGCTTCATGATAATTGGGCTTTCACTGGTGGATGTCACATTATGTGGGAGTGTGAAAAATATAAAGAAGAGTGTGGAACTTGTCCTAGACTAGGAAGTGATAAAGAGAATGATTTGAGTAGAAAAATATTTAAAAGAAAACAAAAAGCTTTTAATGTCAAAAAAGATATGACTATAGTAGGACTTAGCAAGTGGCTAAATGATGCTTCAAAATCTAGCACGCTTTTAAAAGATAAAAATCATATTAACTTACCGAACCCTATAGATACGAATATCTTCAAGCCATTTGATAAAGAAAAAGCTAGAGAGCTTTGGAGCTTGCCAAAAGATAAAAAATTGGTTTTGTTTGGAGCTATGGGAGCTACAAGTGGCATAAACAAAGGTTTTAAAGAATTAAGTGAAGCGATGAGCAAAATGGAACAGACAAATGAAATAGAGTTTGTAGTATTTGGAAGTAGCAAACCACAAAATGCACCTGAATTTGGGTTTAAAACACATTATTTGGGGAGTTTGGCAGATAATGTGAGCTTGGTGACTCTTTATAGTGCTGTAGATATAATGATAGTGCCGAGTTTGCAAGAAAATTTGTCAAACGCTATAATGGAAAGTTTAGCCTGTGCTACTCCTGTTGTAGGGTTTAATATAGGTGGTAATAGTGATATGATAGAGCATAAAAAATACGGGTATCTTGCAAAACCATTTGATATAAACGATCTTAAAGATGGGATAGAGTGGATTTTAAACAATGAATATTATGATGAGCTTTGTCAAAATGCAAGAGAAAAAGTGATGAGAGAGTTTGACAATAAGATTGTTGCCCAACAATATATAGAACTTTATAAAGAGATACTCCATGGCTAAAACAATTTGTTTAGATGAAAACTATAGTACTACAAGACTGTTGACACAAAAAAAGCCCAAGATTGTCAATAGCCCTGAAGATAAATTCCAAACTATTTTATCTTTGCCCGAGGGTGAGGGACGAAAAGGTGAAGGTGGATTACGAACAAAAGGATACTTTAAACAATCATATGATGATAAGCCTTTAATAAGTATCATAACCGTTGTTTTTAATGGTAAAAAATATTTAGAACAAACTATACAGAGTGTGATAAATCAGAACTATGACAATGTTGAATATATCATTATCGATGGCGGCTCCACTGATGGAACAGTTGATATTATCAAAAAATATGAAGATCAGATTGATTATTGGGTGAGCGAGAAAGATAGTGGTATAAGTGACGCGTTTAATAAAGGTATCGAAAATGTATATGGATATATTTTAATGTTAAATGCTGGAGACATTTTAGTAGATCAGTGTATATTAAATAAGGTTTCAAATGAGTTGACACAACCTATAGTGTCATATGAGGTCAAAAATAGTGCAGGAAGAAAGGTGGGATTAGCACATTGTCGAAAGGATGCCCTTTATAGTCTTTTCAGGGTGCCTCATCAAGGCACATTTGTGCATAAGCTTGTTTATGAAGATGTCGGCGGGTACTCTCAGTCATTGAAACTCAGAATGGATTATGAGTTTTTTATGAGAGCTATGACGAAGTATAAACCGAAACTTGTTTATGAGGTGGTTGCAATATATGACATAAGTGGTATTTCCAGCTCTTTAAATCACAAATATCGATTTGAAGTCGAGGGCGTGATAATTGAATATTTATATTTAGGGAAAAGCATATGGAGAGTATGTTATGTACCTATATATAGGTTGTTTAAAAGTGCTTTTGGCAAAATTTTAAGAAGATTGAGACTCAGAGCATGAGTAAAAAAATACTAAAAATTGAAACAGCTACTGCAAAGTATGGCGAGAATATTTATGAGCATTATTTTTCAAATTATATAGAAAAACATTATGTCTTTAAAAGAGTGAATCCTATACTCAACATTTACGGTAGATTAAAGTATTTTGGAGTGTTAAAAAGGCTGATGAATAGGAGTTTGGAGTTTATGTTAAAAAGTTTGAAAGCTATTTGGATAAATGTAAAGCTTTATGGCTGAAAGTGAAATATAGATGAAGCAAGTAATGATAGTTACGCCGGAATTCGGGAAAGATAAAGGCGGTATTCAAAATTGGATGTATTTTGTACAAAAGCTTTTGAGCTTTAAAGGATGGAAAACGGAGGTATACGCATACAAAGAAGATCATTTACTTGAGAAATTAGGATTGCTCTTAACATCAAAAGTTTATTTTTTAGCGACTTGGAAAATGTCTTTTTTTATCTTCCCTGTTTTGCTATCAAGTAAACGTACCTTTTTTATTTTTGTGCATGGGAATGACATACTTCGTTTGAATATGTTCCAAAAGAAATGGATACGTTATCTTTGCGGAAAATCAAAAGTACATTTTATTGCAAATAGTAAGGCGGTTGCAACTCTCTTCTATAAAGGAATAGAACACAATGTTGATTTGGTGCAGCCTCCTTTTATGGAAATTATTAACCATAATCTCAAGATAAAGTGTGAGATGAAGTGTGCATTTTTAACCGTTTCACGACTCGTAAAACGTAAAAATATTCAAAGTATCATCCGAGCTTTACATCGTTTAAAAAAGGAAGGCTTGGATTTTCATTATTATATAGCCGGCGATGGAGAGGAAAAAAGAGATATCATCTCGCTAGTTAAAAATCTATCTATGGAAAATGAGGTAGAGATTTTAGGACGGGTTTCAGAGGATCGGAAAAAGTCTCTGTACAAACGTAGCAATTATTTCTTATTGCCGTCAATTTATGATGCGGCGGATGGGTCTATCGAAGGGTATGGGATAGTTTTTATAGAGGCCAATAGTTACGGTCTTCCTGTATTGTCAGGGAATACAGGCGGAATGACCGAAGCTGTGATAGACGAGGTATCCGGTTTGCACTGTGACGGTTCTGTAGATGATATCTTTGAGAAGATTACAAAAATGTTAAATATCAAGTTTGATGTAGAAGCTCTCTATCAATATGCCAAGAAACATGATTTTAGGGTTCAGCAATCATTTATGAATTTTATAGAAAAGAAAATCGATGAGTAATATAATAGTATCCGTGATCATGCCGTCTTATAATGCCGAAAGGTTTATCAATGAGAGCATTGAATCGATACTTCGGCAGACCTATGGAGAGTGGGAGCTAATCATTGTCGATGATAAAAGTACGGACAATACAGCAAGGGTCATTGAAGCCTATACCCAGAAAGATAAGCGTATCAAGTGTATTTTATTGGAAGAGAATAGTGGTCCTGCCGTTGCGAGAAACAGAGCGATAAAGGAAGCTAGAGGACGCTATATCGCATTTTTGGATGCGGACGATCTGTGGATGCCGCAGAAGCTTGAAAAACAGATAGCTTTTATGCAGAAAGAAAACATTGCTTTGAGCTATACCGGCTATTATCGGTTTGAACAATCTGAAGATAAGATAAAAGATGAAGTTATTGTGCTGTCGAATGTAAACTATCATGAACTTCTCAAACAAAATATCATTGGGTGTCTTACAGCGGTGTATGATACTAAAATAGTGGGGAAAGTCTATATGCCGTTGATAAGAAAGAGACAGGATTTTGGCCTTTGGCTAGAGATCTTAAAAAAAGTTCCCTACGCCTATGCTATCAATGAACCTTTAGCATACTACAGGATACATTATGATTCTATTTCAAGCAATAAGATCATTTCAAGTCAGTATAACTGGAAACTCTATCGTGAAGTAGAAAAGCTGCCTTTGTATAAAGCTTTTTATTACTTTGCTTGGTATGTATATAGAAGTATTTTGAAGTATAAGTAACCTGAAGTAGATATATTTATTTCTTAAAATCAATCATTGTGTCATTTTCTCTTTTTGGTAGAGAAAACGGTAGAAGAGCAGATAGCAGGCAATAAAAACTAATAAGACTAAGATATTGACTTTTGAATTATGTGCAAAAAGAGAGGATATAAGAATGAAGGGGCTATAGCCGACAAGCAGGACGACAGAGGTGAGTGGGTTGTTTTTGGCGATATGTCGATAAATCAACATGTGTAGATGGTATGCGTCCGGTTGCATCGGCGAGTTTCCTGCTTTGATTTTACGATAGATGGAGAAGATCACTTCCCATACCGGATAAATTAAAATTGTTAAGATATACCAAGGGCTAACTTCGGGATAGTTGCTTGCTAAAAAGATACCTATTAGTGCTACAACAAATCCTACAAGATATGCACCACCATCTCCAAGAAAGATTTTGCCTTTTGGAAAGTTAATAATAAAAAAAGCGAACACTGCACTTCCAACAACAAGAATAATGTTAAATATTTCTTGATCATTTACTAATAGTGCTGTGTGTCCGAGAGAAAAAAGAATAAGAAGTGTTGTGCTAGATGCCAATCCATTGAATCCATCGATAATATTCATAGCGTTCATTAGTCCTACAATACTAAAGAGGCTAAAAGGGATAGCAAGAAGGTAGGGCAAACTAATCCCGAGACCGAGATAAGTAATCACGGAGTTTGTAAGAAGTATAGCAGTACCTGCAGCAATAATTTGCAATACGAGACGAGTCTGTGGCTGCAAGGATCGATGTAAGTCTTCAAAAATACCGCTCAAAAATGCGAATATCATAGAAACAAGAAGCTTCCATCCGAAAGGAGTAAAGAGAATAACAAACATTCCCAAAAGTATACCTATTCCTCCGGCACGCGGTGTTGCATTATGGTGGAATCTTTGTGGTTTCTCTTCAGTATGATTGTCGATAAAAAAGTTAAGTTTTTTACTGTATCTAATAGTAATTAATTGCCCTGCTAGAGAAATGAAAAATGCACTAACTGCAAGTTCCCATGCATAGTTCATGATATTCCTTTTAAAAAATATTTTATCATCATAGCTTAAAAGTACTATATTTAAGAAATTATTTTAGAGATATAGTATCACCACAAACAAAATAATGATATGTGTAAATATTCAAGAAAAGTATTAGAATTTTTAAAATTGGGCAAAATGTCTCATACAACAAAATAATTTTAGTATAAATATGTTGCATATCGGTAGAACCTTTGCTGTAATTTAGTACAATTATAATCTATATTATGATAGTAGAGTGAAGTAGAAGGAATATTATGAGTCATACAATAACAACCAAACAGATTGTATTATTTAGTTTAATAGCTTTTGCATTTAGTTTTTTAATGCGACTTATTTGGGTTTATCAATTCAATGGGTATGAGCCCTATATGTTTAACGGTCAATTTATGATTGGTACAAATGACGGTTATTTCTGGGCTGAAGGCGCTAGAGATATGCTTGGCAACACAAGTGAAACAAATTATAACTCCCCCATTCATCTTGCAATGTCTCAGATAACGGCTTTGATTGCAAGAGTATTGCCATTTTCTTTTGAAACCATTATTTTTTATATGAGTGCATTTTTTGGCTCACTTATTGTAATCCCTCTTATTCTAATAGGTAAAGTTTTAGGGAGAATAGAAGTTGGATTTATTGCAGCTCTCATTGCAAGCATTGCATGGAGTTACTATAATCGTACAATGGTGGGATATTTTGATACCGACATGCTTAATATAGTATTGCCGACATTTCTTCTTTGGTCCTTAATAGCAGGTTTAAATTTCAGAGAGGATCGATATATTCTCTTTTCGGTATTGATAATAGTGCTGTATCGTTGGTGGTACCCACAAAGCTATTCACTTGAACTTGCTTTTTTTATTATGATTGTTTTTTATGCAGGTTATAGATATTTCAAACAAAAAGAAGATATCTCTTTCGAGCTTATTTTATCTGGATTTATGTTGTTAGCCATGATGAGTGTTGATGATATGATTAAGTTTTTCACAATCGTCATACTATATGCTATTTATAAAGCAGGATATTTTAAAAAATATTCAATCTATTTTTTATTGGTTGCTTTTTTAGCTTTTTTGTCAGCAGGAGGATTTGAGCCTATTATCGGGAAAATAAAAGGGTATATTCTAAAGGATCAAAGTAGTGTTAGTGGAGATATCTTATCTTTGCATTTTTATAGAGTCGTGCAAACAATTAAAGAAGCCGGGAGCATACCGTTCGAGCTTTTTGCAAACCGTATTAGTGGACATATAATTGCTTTTTTACTTTCATTTATCGGCTATATTTGGCTCTCGTTCAAACATAAAAGTATGCTTCTTGCACTTCCTCTTGTAGGGCTTGGTTTTTTAGCTTATTCGAGTGGATTGCGATTTACGATCTATGCTGTGCCCCCTATGGCCTTAGGAGCCGCGTATCTTATTTATAAAGTGTCGAATTTAAGTGCTAAACCTAAGAATTATATTTTTATGGGGCTATTAACAATTTTAGCGCTTGCTCCTAATATCACTCATATCATCGATTATAAGACTCCAACAGTTTTCAATAAAAACGAGGTAGAAGTCTTAGATAGGATGGAGAGTATTGCAAGTCGAGAGGATTATATTCTTTCATGGTGGGATTATGGCTATCCTATTCGCTATTATAGTGATGTTAAAACGATTATAGATGGTGGTATTCACGACGGAAAGGATAACTATCCATTTAGTTATGCCATGAAAAGTTCTCAAGAAGTAGCAGCTAAGATTTTGCGAGCAGATGTAGAATACGAAGAAAAAAATAATAGACCTTACAAAGCAAAACAAAGAGCTTAAGGAAAATAAGAAAAATATTTTTGATTCGAATATCGCTCAAATGATTTTAAAGAGTGGTTTTAAAGATGCCAATGATTTTTTAGCATATGTTGAGAGCGGGGGTGAAATCAAAGTGCCTCCAAAAAGCAGAGAAGTTTATCTCTTTTTACCAAATGATATGTTAGGTATTTTCCCGACTATTTCCAAGTTTTCAGAGATTGACTTAATGAGCGGGAAGATGGAGAAAGAACCATTTTTCTTTATGACGCGTTATATGCAAGATAAGGGCAATTATATTGACTTAGGCAGAGGTGTTGCACTTGATAAAAATGGCACATCTGTATTGTTTGGTGATACTAAAGTTCCATTAAAGTATTTTATAACAACAAAATATGATAAAGCTATGCAATTGCACATAAGCTCAGAAAAGATAAATTCTGATGGTGAGTTATATGCTGTTTTTATGAGTGATTACCGACAGCTTTTACTGCTTGATGAAGAGATGTTTAACTCAACATTCGTACAACTTTTTGTGCTTGAAAAATATGATGAAAAATATTTCCAACCGGTCATTGTAACACCTTTTGCAAAAGTCTATAAGCTGATGAAATAAAAGTGTTTATAGTTTTAACTCTAAACGCTTATCTGCTACAATGCTCTATTTAAAAAAGAGGTTGATATATGATAGTGACTCGCTTTGCTCCAAGCCCGACAGGTTTTTTACATATTGGGGGGTTAAGAACCGCACTTTTTTCATGGCTATTGGCGCGTAAAAGTGGGGGTAAGTTTTTACTTCGCATAGAAGATACAGACCAAGCACGAAATTCAGAGGATGCGATGCAGGCGATTTTGCAAGCATTTGATTGGGTTGGTATGGATTATGACGGTGAAGCGCTCTATCAGTCAAAAAGATTTGACATCTATCAACAATATATTGATCAGTTATTGAGCGAGGGCAAAGCCTATAAATGCTATATGAGTAAAGAGGAGCTTGATGCTTTGAGAGAAGAGCAGATGGCACAGAAGATACGACCTCATTATGATAGAAGATATAGAGATTTTACAGGGACCCCACCTATCGGGGTTGATCCGGTTATCCGCATCAAAGCACCACTTGAAGGAGTGATATCTTTTGAAGATGGCGTCAAGGGAGAGATAAACATAGCTGCGAGTGAAGTGGATGATTTTATTATTGCTCGAAGTGACGGTGTGCCGACTTACAATTTTGTAGTTGCCATTGATGATGCGCTCATGGGTATCACGGATGTTATACGAGGTGATGATCATCTCTACAATACACCTAAGCAGATAGTGATATATCAAGCACTCGGTTTTGATTTACCTCGTTTCAATCATGTAGCTATGATTAATAATGAACAAGGTAAAAAGCTCAGCAAAAGAGATGGTGCAACGGATGTTATGGAGTATAAAGCACAAGGATTTTTGCCGGAAGCACTTCTCAATTTCTTAGTGCGTTTAGGTTGGAGTCATGGGGATCAAGAGATATTTAGTATCCAAGAGATGATGGAGCTGTTTGACCCAAAAGATATCAATAAAAGTGCTTCAAGCTACAATCTCGATAAGCTTTTGTGGCTCAATAGCCACTACATTAAAGAGTGCAATAACGCAAGATTGGTAACTCTACTACAAGATTTTGGTATCAATCTCCAAGATGACTCAAAGAGAGATATCATACTCAAAGCAACAAAAGAGCGAGCAAAGACGCTTATCGATCTCTCTCATCAGATATGCTTACTTATAGAGAGCCCTCAAAACTATGATGATAAAGCGCTTAAAAAAGCGTACAAAGAAGGTACTGCTTCTATCCTCAATGATTTTATCGGTGTGCTAAAGAGTGAGAATCCTCAAAGTAAAGAGACATTTCATGATCTCTTGCAAAACTTTGTGGCACAAAAAGAGATAGGGTTTGGTAAGATTGCTCAGCCTTTGCGTTTGGCACTCATGGGTGAACTTAGTGGTGCCGGACTTGATGAAATTATGGAGATTGTAGGAAGGGATGAGGTAGTAAAAAGAATAGAAAACCTAATCTCACACGCCTCTTAAAAATATCTCAAGCGCTTTTTTCTCTTTTTTGCCAATACGATAGTGGATATGTTCTAGATACCATCTCGCTTCTTTTGGGGAGATACCTCTTTTTTCTGCCGCTTTTTTGAGTATATATTGAGGGATTTTTACTTTCGTGTTTATAAACTCATCCGCAATCTTTTTATAAAATGCATTGTTTTTGTTGTAACAGAGTCTTGCAAATACAAAAGGTAACCCTTTTTGTTTTTGCCATTCAAGTGAAAGATCAAGAGCCTCTTTGCCTTCGATGTAATATTTTAAAGCCTTATCGCCGATTATCACTTCACCCTTGAGTCCAAGTTTTTTTGCTTTCTAAGATTCATACGCGGAGCACTCTGTTTGATTCGTTTTTTTAGAAATGTCTGAAAAGGTAATAGATTGAGATATTGTATCGAGCCAAAGTTCAATTAAAGCTCCTTTTTAAGCCTAATTATACCAAAGTACTTTTATAATCAGAGCTTATTTAGGAGCATATATGATTACAATCGAATTCTTAGGCCCCATAGCTCAAGAAGATATAACCATCGAAGCGAACTCTTTACAAGATGTAGCCAATTTTTTACAAAAAGATCCAAAGTTATCGCCATGGCTTGATAGCTTGGCGATAGCGATCAATGATAAACTTACAGATAGTTTAGATGCTCCACTCAATAATGGAGACAGGGTATCGCTCTTGCCTCCGGTGTGTGGTGGATGATGTTAGAGATAATTGATGGACCACTCAGTCCAAAAGAGATACTTGCACAATGGTATGATGAGGAGTATGAGGCAAATTATGGTGCCTTTATTCCTTTTGTGGGTATTGTACGAGAAGAAGATGGGATAGAAGCACTTAGCTTTGATATCTACGAGCCGATACTTAAAAACTGGTTTGACTCTTGGCAAGAAAAAGCACAGCAAAGAGGTGCGAAGCTACGGATGGCTCATTCAAAAGGGGATGTAAGGGTGCATGAGAGCTCCTATATAGCCGCTGTACTCTCTCCGCAAAGAAGAGCAGCGCTTGAGCTCATCGATGCGTTTGTAGAAGATTTCAAGGCAAATGCACCTATATGGAAATATGATGTGATACAAGGTGAACGCATATATGCAAAAAAGAGAAGCACGCCGATGAATGGTGCAGGGCTTTTAGCAAAAAAGGATTGATGTGGCATTTATAAGTTTTGAAGAGTCTCTAAAAATTTTAGATGCAATATCTATAAAAGAAAAAGTGACAATCGAGTTAGGTACCGCAGAAGCACTTGGGTTTGTGCTTGCCCGAGATATAACAGCGCAAGAAAACTCTCCGGCGAGTCCAACTTCGGCGATGGATGGATATGCCCTGGCATTTGAGGATATGCAGCATGGGAAGCTCAAAGTATTGGGTGATAATCCGGCAGGTCAAGAGACAGCGACTATTTTAAAACGCGGTACATGTATCAAGACTTTCACGGGATCTTTGATGCCTAAAGGCACAGATACGCTTATCCCTATAGAAAATGTAGAGTATAAAGATGGATATATAGATATCAAAAAAGAGGTGCCTCGAGGTTTTAGTGTGCGAGAGGTTGGCGAGCACTATGCCAAAGGCGAACTCCTTTTGAAGCACGGCAGTTTGATAGATTTTATCCAGATAGGTTTGCTTGCAAGTCTTAATAT
>JARROQ010000036.1:0-10646 GCA_037383745.1 Sulfurovaceae bacterium | reverse complement strand
TAAAGAAGAACAAAAAGAGGTGGAAAAAGAGATTAGGCGAATCGCACAAGAGACGCTCTTGCATTCCAAAAGAAAAGCAGCCCAAAGAGAGTTACCTATCGTATGGAAGATAGCCAAAGGGAGTGTGCTCAATAAGCTCATCATCATCCCTATTATCTTGATTATAAGTGCATTTGTGCCTTGGTTGATGGCGCCAGTGCTTATCTTAGGTGGAACATACTTGGCATATGAAGGAGCCGAGAGTGTGCTTGAAAAGTTTTTTGGGCATCATGAAAATGCTTCTGTCGATGAGACGATAAGTGAGCTAAGTGTTGAGAGATTTGAAGATCAAAAAGTTGCAAGTGCTGTGAAGACAGACTTTATCCTTTCGCTTGAGATAATGGTTATTGCTTTGAGTATGGTGACAAATGGAGATGTGGGTGTTAAGCTCGGCGTTTTGCTCATCGTTGGTCTTTTGGCGACTGCCGGAGTGTATGGAGTTGTCGCACTCATCGTGAAACTTGATGATATAGGCTTCTTTTTGCAAGAACAAAGCTCTAAGGCGATTAAAAAAATCGGAGACGGATTTATCCTCTCGGTACCTTGGATCTTAGTGGCTATCGGTATCATAGGGACGATTGCTATGCTCGCAGTCGGTGGCGGCATCATTGCACATCAACTTGGGCTTTTCCATTCGCTTGATGACTATTTGCATGAACATATAGGCGGTTGGGGAGCACTCATTGTCCTCATTTTACAGATGCTTCTTGGGATGCTTGTTGGGATTGTCATCATAAAAATGATGCCATTTTTGGAGACTTCTTTTAATAAACTAAAAGATTTTATCTTAACTCTAAAGTCTTAGAATTTCTTTTTCCTTTTTAGTATAATATAGTACTAAACACAAAAGGAGAAACTATGTACAGCGATATGGGAAAACTTATTTTACGCCTTATGGTGGGTGGGCTCATGCTCTTTCACGGCATTCATAAAGCGATAAACGGTATTGGGTTTGTCAAAGGGATGTTGAGCGGTCATGGATTGCCGGAGGTTTTATCGTATGGTGTTTATGTCGGCGAGATACTAGCACCTCTCTTTTTGATCATCGGTTGGAAAAGTAGATGGTGGGCGGCTATCATGGTCTTCAATATGATCACGGCAATTTATCTTGCACATGGGGCTGATATATTTTCAATCACGGCACAAGGTGCTTGGAGCATAGAGCTTCCAATGCTCTACTTGCTTAGTGCACTTGCTATCGTCTTTTTAGGTTCCGGAAAATATGCTGCATCTCAAGATTGAGAAAGGTGTAATGCGAATACTATTTTTTATAGGAGTTTTTTGTATGGCAACACTGCAAGCAGATATGGATATGGAAAAGTGGGGCAATAGGCTAGGAGAACTTACTCCACAAGAGCGTAGCATCGTTGCCCAAAAAGCAACGGAAGCTCCCTTTAGCGGTATATATACAACAAACAAAGAGAGTGGTATCTACAGATGTAAAGTATGTAATACACCGCTTTTTCGAAGTGATGATAAGTTTGATTCACATTGTGGATGGCCGAGTTTTGATGATGCAATCCCCGGAGCGATTAAAGAGCAGCCGGACAAAGACGGCAGACGCACAGAGATACTTTGTGCACACTGCGGTGCACATTTGGGCCATGTTTTTACGGGTGAAGGTTTTACGGAAAAAAATACAAGACACTGTGTCAACTCCCTCTCGCTTTCATTTGAGAAAAAAAGCACGGACAAGGGTCTCAAAGAGGCTTATTTTGCAGGTGGATGCTTTTGGGGTGTTGAATATTATCTAGAAAAGATGGAAGGCGTCAAAGATGTGATCTCGGGGTATATGGGCGGCGCTACAAAGGATCCAACCTACCAAGAAGTCTGCGAAGGTGATACCGGACATATAGAGAGTGTTAAGGTTATTTACGATCCATCCTTGATAAGTTACAAAGAGCTAGCAAAGCACTTCTTTGAGGTTCATGATCCTACGCAGGTAGGCAGACAAGGACCTGATGTGGGTGAGCAATATATATCGGCAGTTTTTGTGGATGATGCAAATGAGCGTGCAACAATCAAAGAGTTAATAGGACTTTTAGAGAAAAAAGGATATAAAATAGCAACGAAAATCTATGACAAAACAGAGTTTTATGAAGCTGAGGAGTATCATCAAGATTACTATGAGCGGCATAAAAAAGAGCCTTATTGTCATAGGATTATCAAGAGATTTGACTAAAGGAGTATTATGCCCAGGAAATTGAAAAAAGCTATCAAAAAAGAGTCTATTTTGCAAACGGCTCTTACGCTTTTTTCCGTAAAGGGATTTCACAAAACTACCATTCCCGATATCGCAAAGAGACTGGGGATGAGTAGCGGGAATCTCTATAACTATTTTGGTTCAAAAGATGAGCTTGCAAAAGAGATTATCAAATATACTTCGGATTACCTCGGCGATAAGATAAGAAAGGTAAATGAGCAAGATATCAGCTCAAAAGAGAAGATACGCAAGATTGTTGAACTCTATTTTGCTATGACATTGGAAAAGCCGGAGATGATAGAGTATTTTCTCCGTGTTTATCTCTCACATAGAGAAGTCTTTTTAAATGGATGTGAGGGGATGATCTGTGTGTCCGGATTTATAACTGAGATTATGATATTTTTTTCTGAAGGAGTACAAAAAGAGGAGCTTAGAGATCAGGATTTCTTTTCGGCTTTTGGGCTCTTTATGGGATACCTTGGCGGTATGGCATTTTTACACGGCGAGGCGATACTCGAAAAACCACTCGAAGAGTATGCGCAAGATGTTGCAACCAACATATACACTGCTCTTAAGGCATAAAAGATGAGCAAGCCAAAACTCCTTTGGCTGCAATCAATTACTTGTAACGGCAATACACACTCATTTTTTAATCTCCAAAATTTTGATGCACTTATGCGCGCTTTTGATGTGCTCTATCACCCTCTTTTAGAGACGCCCTATTGCTTAGAAGATATCTACACTAAAAAGCTTGCATGCGATGTCCTTATCTTGGAGGGTGCTTTTAAATCAAGAGGCTATAAGAAATTTGGCAAAGAGACCTACGCTCTAGCAAAAGAGTATTCAAAAAGAGCAAAATATACCATTACTATGGGGAGTTGTGCAACTTTTGGCGGTGTGTTCAAAGAGGCACAAGAACATACTATAGCAGGCTTCTGTTTTAATAAAAAACAAAAGAGATCGACATATAAACAGTATATCAACACGCTTATCTCCCTTCCCGGGTGTCCCGCACATCCAAAATGGCTCGCTTATGTTTTGGAGATGATACTTCAAAAAAGAAAGATAGAGGTTGATGAGTTCTATAGACCCATAGAGATATTTGCTTATACGGCACACGCAGGATGTGTGAGAAATGAGTATTTTGAGTGGAAGATAGATGTAAAAAATTATGGCGAGAAGGAGGGGTGTCTCTTTTATGAGAATGGGTGCAGGGGTCCGTTTACCAATGCCAATTGCAATAAGATGCTTTGGAATGATATCAGCTCAAAAACACGAGTCGGCACTCCTTGCTTTGGGTGCACGGAACCCTCCTTTCCTCAAAGAAATCTTTTTTTAACAAAAACAAATATGAGCATCCCTGCAAACATGCCTTTTGGTATCCCTTTAAGAGCATATCTTAGTGTGACGGGTGTTGCCAAAAGTTTTCGCATCAAACGATTTACGCAACCGCTTATGGAGTATAAAAAGTGATAAAAAAAGACATTATCGAAAAGATTGAGGGCGAGGCAGATGTCATCTTCACTCAAAAAAACGGCTTGATAGAGGATATCAATCTCACCTTTCCTTACACGAGAGGCGTCGAGTCTATCTTAGAGGGTAGAGACTATAGAGATGCCTTGGTTATAGCACCGAGAGTTTGTGGGATATGCTCTCACTCTCATCTTATCGCGGCGGTTCATGCTATAGAAGATGGGATGAGGCGAGAGAAGATAAAGTTTACACTCAGCGACAAAGCACGACATATAAGAGATTTTGCAATCGCTTGTGAACTCATTCAAAATCATATCAAATGGTTTTATCTGACGATTTTGCCACAGATATACAAGGTAAATCATCTTGAAGTTCCAAATGATCTTATAAAAAAAGCATCAAAAGCAACCTATGCGATCACAAAAGCTATGGCTATATTTACGGGTCAATGGCCACACGCCAGTTATGTGGTTGCGGGTGGGGTGAGTTGTGACCCAAGCTATGTGGAGATAATGCAAGCAAAAGCACTTGTTGATGAGGTTTTAGAGTTGATGCGTACATCTCTTTTTGACGATTCAAAAGAGATAAGAGCAATCGGTGATTTGCATCGAGCACTAGAAATGCTTCAAAGAGCCGATCTTCTGAGTGCACCACACGGAAAGGAGCATTTTTTAGCACTGGCAGATACTTTCTTTTCAAAAAGCGGTGAGTATAAAGGGGCGACGAGGTTTGATGCTGATATCAAAAAAGTAAAGGAGATACAAAGAGAAGATAGCAAAGCCAAAGAGGCATTATATGATAATGCTTTTGTCGAAGTCGGACCCTTAGCAAGAGCACTTATCAACCAAGATGCAATCATAATGCGTCTACAAAAAGAGCATGGCAGCAATATCTGGAGTCGTATTTTTGCGCGGGTGCATGAGGGGTATGTGTTGCTCTTGAAGGCCAAGGAGGCATTGGAGAGCATCGATGCTTCAGAACCCTCTTGTGTGCTTGGACATAAAAAAGATATCAGTTTTGCCGGCATAGGCATAGTGGAGGCTGCAAGAGGTTCATTGATTCATGAAGTAGTAGTCAAAGATAATCAGATCCATACATACAATATCATCACACCAAGCCAATGGAATCTCTCAAGAGGCAGTGCAGACAAAAAAGGTGTCGCGCGTGCTTCAGTTGTAGGTGCGAGGTCCAAAGAGGAAGCCTACTTAATTTTACGCAGTTTTGACCTCTGTTCCGTCTGCACAACCCAATAATATTTATAATTTAATATTATAATACAAGATAATTTCCAAAAAAATTGCCCAATTTTTTATATCTGCTTAAGTTAAATGTTCATATAATGAGTGAATGACTATTCATTTAAAAAAGGAGACAAGATGGCTGAAGCAAGAGATGAATCGATAAAAAAGCTTTTTGATGCGAAAAGCGCAAAAGTTGATACGAACAAAGGCGAAGAGTATTTCTCGGATTTGTATGAAAGCTGCAAGGTGCGAATAGGCGAACTAAAAGATATGCCTATAGCAGGTCGCGGCGTTGATCTAAGAAAAGCTTTAGAGGATGATGGTTTTGAGAGAAGAGATTTTCTCAAATGGGCTTCGGCTGCAACAGCCATGCTGATGCTGCCTGCTTCATTTACTCCGCTTGTAGCTGAGGCTGCAGAGGTGATGAATCGTATACCGGTTGTTTGGATTGAGTTATCAGATTGTGCGGGAAACTCAGAAGCACTGCTTAGGAGTGATGGGCCAAAGATAGATGAGATCGTGCTTGATATCATCTCTTTAGAGTTCCACGAAACACTCCAAGCTGCCGCAGGACATCAAGCAGAGAAACAGCTAGAAGAGGCACTCGAGCTTTTTAAAGGAAAGTATATCCTTTTTGTTGAAGGCGCTATTCCACTCGGTATAGATGGAAATTTTGGAACGCTAGGTGCAAAAGCTGAAACATTTAAAGACCATCTTTTAAGACTCGCTGATGGCGCCGCGGCTGTTATCGCAGTAGGGGCATGTGCTACATATGGCGGCATCCCTGCGGCTGCTCCAAACCCTACAGATGCTGTGGGCGTTATGGACCTTGTCAAAGGAAAACCGGTTATCAATATCCCGGCATGTCCGGCAAACCCTGCAAATATGGTCGGTGTTGTTTTGCATTATGCACTAACCGGCAGTGTGCCTGAGCTTGATTCACTTTTGCGACCTAAGTTTGCATTTGGATATAGAATTCATGATAACTGTGAAAGAAGAGCACACTTTGATGCAGGTGAATATGTTGAAGAGTGGGGAGATGAGGGGGCAAAAAATAACTTCTGTCTCTATAAAATGGGCTGTAAAGGTCCTATGACATTTAATAACTGTTCGATTATCCGCTATAACGAAGCAGTCAATTGGCCTATCGGAGTTGGGAGAGGCTGTATCGGTTGTAGTGAACCTGATTTCTGGGATAAATATGCCTATGAGCGACCAATGGCAAATGCACATATCAAAGCACCAACGGGCGGTGTTGAAAAAACAGTCGATGAGTTTGGTCTTGGGCTATTAACAGCAGCCGGTATAGGTATCGGTATCCATGCGGCAGCAAGCGCGATTGCCGGTAAGAAAAATAGTGATGAGAAGGATGCATAATGAGTAAAAAACATTTAATAGTTGACCCGATTACAAGGATAGAGGGACATTTAAGAATCGAGGCAATCATCGATGAGAACAACACGATAGTCGATGCGTACTCTTCGGCAACGATGTTTAGAGGGATCGAGGCGATACTCAAAGGTAGAGACCCGAGAGATTGTGGTTTGATGGCGATGCGTATATGTGGAGTTTGTACAGGAACACACTACCAAAGAAGTATCGAAGCGGTTGAAAATGCTTTTGATATCACGATCCCTAAAAATGCAAGATTGGTGAGAAACTTGATCCAAGGTGCACTCTATGTTCATGATCATACAGTGCATTTTTATCATCTCCATGCGCTTGATTTTGTCGATATCGTTTCAGCAACGACTGCAAATCCTGAGCTTGCAGCTAAAGAGGCAAAAAAATGGGCAAATGTTGCCGGTGTTGAGCCTTTTATGGATGGCGCGGGCGAGTTTAAAGCGATTCAAGATCGTATCATTAAGTTTGTAAAAGAGGGAAGACTCGGAATATTTGGCAATGGATATTGGGGAAATCCTCATTATAAGTTAACGCCTGAGCAAAACCTTGTCGGTGTTGCACATTATCTCAAAGCACTTGATCTTCAAAGAGATATGGCAAAAATGCATGCAATTTTCGGTGGGAAAAATCCACATCCACAGTCAATCGTTGTTGGGGGTGTTACTTGCGTTCAAGATATTCAAAATCCTGCGAGAATCGCTCTTTATAAACAGCTCCTTCATGAAGCAAAAGCCTTTGTAAAACGAGCGTATATGCCTGATGTTTATATGGCAGGAACTATGTATGCGGCTGAAGCTACCGATAAAAGCGCGACCTTTAAAGGAGTCGGTGGAACAGGTGGCGGATTGCTTAGTTATATGAGTTATGGTGATTTTAGATTAGATGACACGGGATTCTATAATTCAGACCTTCTCTTCCCTTCAGGTGTTGTGCTTGACGGTGATATCTCAAAAGCATTTGATCTTGATCATAACAAGATAGCAGAAGATGTAACTCACGCATGGTATGAGGGTGATAAAGCACTTCATCCTTATGACGGAGAGACTATTCCAAAATATACAGGAATGAAAAAAGGCGAAGATGGTTACTCGTATCTAAAAACTGATGAAAAATATTCGTGGGTAAAATCGCCTATATATGATGGAAGAAAAGTTGAAGTTGGACCACTTGCTAGGATGGTTGTCGGTTATGTAAAAGGCAATGAGCGTATCAAAAAATATGTTGATGATTTCTTGACAACTGCTAATTTGCCTGTCACTGTACTTTTCTCAACTATCGGAAGAACTGCGGGGAGAGCTATTGAGACAAGTATGATGGTCGATGTGATGGAAGAGTGGGTTGATGAACTTGCTGCCAATGCGGCAAAAGGTGACCTCTCTACATGGACTGAGTTCGACTTTGATAAAGTGAGTGTAGACACTCAAGGGATGGGACTCGCTGAGGCTCCAAGAGGAGCACTTGGACATTGGGTTAAAATAGCAAACGGGAAAGTGACAAACTATCAAGCAGTTGTCCCTTCAACTTGGAATGCAGGCCCTAGAGATGCAAACGGACAATTGGGTGCTTATGAAGCAAGTTTGATTGGAACAAAAGTAGCAGATCCGGAACAGCCGCTTGAGATAATAAGAACTATCCATAGTTTCGATCCGTGTATCGCTTGTGCCGTGCATGTTCTCAACACAAAAGGTAAAGAGTTGAGTACTTACAAGGTAGATCCAAATTGTGCGATTTAAGGAGTCAATCATGAAAACTGGTTATAAAAAAATCGAACGCATGACTCCGGCGATGCGTATAATTCACTGGGCAAATGCGATATGTATGATCGCTGCGATTATCACCGGACTTTACATTGCGCATCCTTACTATCAAAGCTTTATCGCTGATGGTGCGGTTGATAAATATGTTATGGCGTGGAATAGATGGGCGCACTTTATCTCGGCGATTATCTTTGATGTTACATCGATTGTTGTTGCGTATCTCTATTTCTTTTCACGCTTCGAAAAACCGTATAAGAAACTTATACCAAATGCAAAAAATGTAAAAGAGTTTGGCGAGGTTATCCTAAATCTATTGACACTCAATCGTCGTAAAAGATTTGATTCAACTCATAGTGACAGTTTCAATACGGTCTATTTTACGATATTTCATCTCCTGCTTTTCTTTATGCTCTTTACGGGGTTACAGCTGTATGTTCATGGTCTTGAATCAGGTGAGAGTAGTATAGGTGCTTGGTGGCCGGCGTTACTCCATATCTCAACAGATTGGACTATCCCTGTAACAGGCGGAACATTAATGGATGTGAGAATTGCACATCATATAACGATGTGGCTTATCGTAACTTGGATGGTGTTTCATATCTACTATCAGATATGGAGAACGATCTTCTGGCAAGAGGGCGATATGGCTATTGTATTTGGAGGCAGCAAATTTGCAAAAGATGGAGAGTGATCTCATGAGGGTCGCTCTTATCGGTTTAGGTAATATTATGTTTTGTGATGAAGGCGTGGGTGTCTATCTCGCAAAATATATTGAATCAAATTATGATTTTGAGAATCAACTTGAGATAGTTGATGGTGGGCTTTTGGGCTTTTGGCTTATGCGATATCTCAATAGCTATGATGCTGTTATTATAGTGGGCGCATCCTCTCATGAGGCAAAAGTCGGAGCGATAGCCGTCGATGATAAAGATAAGATATTGACACTTGGCCAGACGCGCAAAAGTGCCAATGAAGCAGAGCTTGTAATCATGCTTGAAGTTGCTGCTTTGGCAGGATCGGAGGCAAATGTAGAGATGATAGGCATAGTGCCTGAAGATACTCTAAGCGTATCGAATGCTCTAAGCGATGCAATGTATGACTCATTTGATACATTGGTAAAAACCACCTCGGAAGTACTAAAGAAATATGGAATAACACTTAAGCAAAAAAGTACTACCATACCTATCGAAGAGATTGTTGATAATTATGCAAATCTAAAAATGGTTTAAACCAAGGAGAGGTATGGAGTATTATGTTGTTGGATGCAGTTATCCCTGTTTCGATATTTTTAGGTAAAACCACAAGCTACATCTTGGATGAAAAGCCAAAGATTGAAGAGATAGATGAGCCAAAAATTCCTCAAAATCTTGCACCGTGTCCGGCGTGCCAAGAAGCAATGTTTGACATCAGAAGCAGACACTACTACTATCCATTTACAAGCTGTAACAGCTGTGGCCCACAAGCTCCATTTTTAGAGAAATACCCTTTTGCAAGAGAAAATAGCTCCTTTAGATTTTTAAATCCGTGTGATGCTTGCAAAAACGAACTTGAAAAAAATCCATTGAGAATCAAGTATCCTCTGATATCTTGCTCGCAGTGTGGTGTTACTCTAAGAATGGTCGATAAAAAGAGCGAGAGAATAGCCAATGATGGGCCAACCTATAGAAAACTTTTTGAGGTAAGTGCAAAAGTTTTAAGTAAGGGTAAGAGTTTACTCGTAAAAACACCCTATGGCTATAGGCGCTTTTTTCAGATACAAAAAGATCAAACCTACGATGCGCATACAAAAGTGATGTTTTGTGATGCCAATACTATCTCCAAGCATACACTCCTCATCAAAGATGAATTTACAGCACTTCTTAGCATCGAGAGACCATTGATGCGAGTGGCAGCGCAAAGTGAAGAGCTCAAAGAAGCTTTTGGCTCAAGCATTTTAGCAAAATACCCTGATGAGGGTATGAGTATGCTTTTAGCATATGAACTTGCTCTTCTTGGAGTCGAATATATCGGCTATGAAGATGCTACAAAAGAGAGTGAGGCTGATTATCTTGTAGAGTTTGATCTGCCAATCATCGCTCCACAAGAGAGCACGCTTTTTATCAACCAAGATAAACGAGCGATTTCGTGTGGCGATAAGATATCTTTCCCTTCACTTGTGAAAGATATCAGATCAAAAGCCATAGTTGCTCACGCGATGGTAAGTTTTCCTTTTGAAGACACGATTATCATAGACAGCATGCAAAGGGCTTGCGATATAGAAGTAGAGCAACTGTATGTTTTAGAGGGGGATGATTTTGTAAAAGAGCACCCTAATGCCAAGACATTTAAACAATCGCATGCATCGATTATGAGTGTTTTAGCGGAAAATGCATTGCTTGGTAAAGATGCAATAGGTGTTTATTTTGAGGAAAATATAGAGTTTTTGTTTTGTAGAGCGAACAAGCCCATGACAATCATTCCTTCTATTGATGTCGATTGTAATAATTTTTGGCAGGATATTGCAACTCTTCGTGCAGGTTCCGATAGGCT
>JARROQ010000035.1:29069-33914 GCA_037383745.1 Sulfurovaceae bacterium | reverse complement strand
TTTATGAATGGATTTGGGGAGTATTTTGATGTACCAAAAGAGTGTAAAAGCATCTTGCAGGTGATAATCTTTACGCTTGATGATGAGGGAAGATGTGCGAACGCACAGAAGATAAAGGTTTATAGTGAGGGTGATGTCGTTATCACCCAAGCGAGAGTAGAATCTAAATGATTTTTCCGTTCGCCTTGAGCTTGTCGAAAGGTGGCGGATATAGAGACTTTAAAATTCGATTTTATCCCTTCTGGTCTCTACTTCTAAATTTAAATACATTAGTTCACAAATAGATACCCCTACAATGTCAGCAAATTTTTCACTAATTTCTTTATTATAAATAAATCCATATTCTCGCTCATAATATTTACTTAACCTTTCATTTGCAGGAGTCAAGGTTATAATATTCTTGTTTTTTGACATTATATTTTTAAATAACAAAGAAGATACCTTTTCTCCTTCTATTGATTCAATCAAATTTTCATTATTGTATTTTCTATATTTTTTTAAAACAAAAAATTTCATTATATAAATAAACTCTTCATCGTTCATTGTAGAAAATAAATTGTAGCCTATAAAACCAATAGGAATTTCTTCTTCATTGGTAACATCAATTATCCAAACATAAAGACTTGCGCTATCAGAATCGTACCAATCAGTACTTGGGGGATTGCTTCTATATTCTTGAATCTCAAATGAATCTAAATATTTTCTAGATTCTTCTCTAGATAGTTCCTTATAAATAATTTGCTGGCTTGCAGGCATTATTTATCCATAAGTCGTTCAATATCAGATTCTATTTCCCTTCTTTTGTCTATCTCGATATATTTCAATTTGTCTTTTATTCTGAGTCGTAGAGATGATGACTCAACTCCATCATATAGTTGATTAAATAATTTTTCTTCATTCAATAGTTCAAGGCTATTTTGCATATGGCTTCTTGAATATGTTTTTATTTTCCCCGTTTTTTCTAAATAGCCCATCAATTCTTTTTCATTGATAATGTTATTTAATGAATTTATATTTTTAATTAATAAGTCTAAATATTCTAAAGAGACGGGAACTATTTTATAAAAAACCCTTATTCGATCTGTGTCATTCACTTTGTGTAGTTCGTTAAAAAAATCTTCTATATATTCTTTTTTTGAAATATATTTTAAAAACCAATCTAAATCAATCCTTATTTCTCTTCCTTGTTCGTTATTGGGATATACTACAAATTCATTATAATATTGCTCAACTTTTTTTACCACAAGTATAAAATCATCATAAGATTTAACAAATTTATTCAGTAAAGCTACTTCTGTCAATCCATCATAATTTTTTTGTTCTTTCATAATTTCCAATGAAAAAATTAAATATAATACAAATTCAAAATCATGTTTAGATTGCAATTCTAATAACTTATAAATATATTTATCAAGCGTATCAATCAGTACTCTATTTTCTTTTAATTTAAAATAAATATCCCCTGCAATAATATTGATAAATGTATACAATGTGTTGTCGTCTTTTGATTCAAGTACACTTAGTAATTTTTCAAGTAAAACAATTTTAGATTTATCAAAATCTTTGAATATAATGGTTGTATAGACCTTCAAGTCATCAACAGAGGTATCTTTTGTAATATCATTTTCTTGTAATTTTTTAATTTGTTTCTTCAGAAATAATTCTTTCAAGACATTTTTAATCATATCTGATTTAATATCCTGATATGATTCATCATAGACTTTTATGAGTTCATCACGATATATATCAAACCAATATTCCAATAAATATAGTAATTTATTATAGGCATTCCAATTACTTGTATCTAGCGAGTTGAATAATTGAACAATATCATTCTTATTGTATTTTTTACTTAATCTTTCGATAACGCTCAAAAAGTCTTTGCTAAATTTATTATAATTTTGTCTATCGCTTTGAGAATCATACATCCAGTCTATCACATCATTTTGCTTTACATATTCTTCATAAAAGACATTAAAATCAATAATTATAAAGACTTCATTTTTAATTAGCTGATAAAATATAAATTCATCAGTTCTAACTATTGAACCCAAAATTTTTAAAGCTTCTTCTTTTTCATTATCAAACTTAAGTATATCTAATGCAATTTCATCTATTTTTGAAACAATTAAAAAGTCAAGTTTTTCTTGTTTTTCAATTAAGTTATTAGCTTTTGACAAGAATTCTTGTTTTATATCACTATAAAATTTTTTACTTTTATCATCTAACGCTTCATAGTCATGAGCGTTTGAACGAATAATCTCTAAAGCATTATAAAGGATTTGTTTGTTATTACTTTCGAACATAGTTAAAACAATATTTTTAACTTTGTGTATAATTTTTTTAATTTCAGAATGGCTGATATTTAGAACCTTACTATCCCAATAGTAATTTATACTATCACTACTACTATCATCAAAAGTAGCACTCAATAAATTTTTTATCACAACATCTTGAAATAATTTTATTTTTATATCATTATAGGGCTCTTTGATCCAATTGTTAGATATCTCTATTGCATCTAATATAACTTGATAGTTTGTTGTTCTAAGGGGAGAGAATAATTTTTTTAATATACTATTTAGCTCATGATTTGAATAAAATGGTTTTGGTAGATTTAAAATATCATCAGAAGTTAAATAATCTAATATATCTTTGATATTTATTGAGCCACAATCAAAGTTATTTTTCAGCATACGTATTAATTGCGCAACGATAGGCTCAATAGAGCCTAAATTTATAGACTCTTGATTCTGATTAAAATCAGCCCCAAAAGAAACTTTCGTAAATAGCTGAGTTAAAAACCCATTACTGCCGATATGATTATTTTCTTTAGGTGTTAGATTTTTTGTTGCTTCCTTTAAATATAAAAAACTTTTGTCAGGTATAAAAGCAACTATTTTGTTTATTAATTGCAAATGATAACTTGAGTAATTATTGTCTCTAATCCAACTATCAATAATATTTTCGAGATATTTACTTAAAGTGTCTTTGTTTTTTAAGTAAATAAGCGCATAACTAATGTTTGTAAATACTGTAAGAGAAAATAATTCTAAATATTTTTCTAAAATTTCTTTGAATTTTTGTCCAAACTCTTCTATAAAATAGGCTAAATATAAATCACCTAAAATATCAGGATTGAACCTATAACGGTTATTAATTTTTCTCAAAATATTTGCAGATTCTAAACTATCTAGTATCTCTTTTATATTTTCAATTCCTAAATTATTAATATCTTTTTCATGTAATGGAACAATTATGGAAAGATTAAAAAGTAATGTATTAATGAAGTCATCAGAAAAGTTAAACCTCTTTAATGCATTTTGAGCATCAACAATAATTTTACGTGAAAAATCTTTTATTTCATCAATATTGCCATTCAATGCTTGGGTTATTAAATATGGATTATTGTTAAACTGATGATGTATTCTTTGTACTAAACTATCCTCTAAGTCAGGATTAAGTGTTTTTATAAGATTTATTATATTTTCATCAGACCAAACTATTTCTATCTCTTCAACAGGTAAATTACTATATTTTCTATAAAAGGTTTTTACCCAACTCTTTGATGCTATTCTATAACTGATTAGAAGCTTTATATTTTTATGACTGATTAAGTAAGATAAAAGTTCTACCAACACGTTACTATCTAAAAATCTATCTATATCATCAAAAATAAATAGAAATTTTTTGTTATTTGGCAACTTTTTTAAATCTTCTGATATATTGGTATTTTTCTTAAATATCAACGGGATATATTCAGTCTTTTTTTGTGATAATTCATATAACAAATGTGACTTTCCATTCCCGCCTGCTGAATAAATTTCTAGTACTTTTTTATCCGATGCTATAAATTCTAAAAATTTATTTATGTAAACATCAAATGCTTTTGATGTCACATTTTGTAAGTGTGGCTCAAAGCTATCAAAATAGTTTTTAACATTAAATTCAAAAGACAAAGTATCTAGGTGAGATTGCAAAGTATCAAATACTCTTTTGCATTTATTTTGGTCTGATTCTAAAATATTTAATATATCATTTATATCAAATAGATTTGCCTCTGTAATGCCCTCTTGGGCAAACCCATCTTTAATTTTTTGAGTAGTAAGCTTTGGTTTTTCTTTAATATAGAAAAAATTTAATTGATATTCTTTATAACTACCTTCTTTCCATTTCTGAATTGTGCTTCTAATTTTTTCAGTGCTCAGAGTGGAAGTAACTTGAAAAACTTTTTGATTAGTAGAATCTACTAAATCTATTGCTGGGTAACCTAAGTATAAAATTTTATTAGAATTTTGTAAATTTAAGTCATATGTATCATTTAATATATTGGAGAATAAAGATTCACTAAGGTTATTTATATCATATAGCCCCAGTTTATTATCTATCTCTACTTTTGTTTTGATATAAATTAGTTGCTCTTTGACATATTCAAAGTTTTTCAAATGTTCATTCATATTTTCCCCGTATAATAATCAATTAGAGAATGTATCCAGATTTTAATGTTTTTATAAACAAAATTATATCATTTATTAGGTTCTAGAACTTTAGGAATAAGTAAAGGGGATCGGGGGGACTATGCCCCATTCCAAAAAATGCAAAAATCTAATGGAGTAAATATACTAAAATATCGATGTATGCATTCCTATACACAGCATGGGAACGAAAGAAGCGACAGAAAGAGCAAACTAGACAACGATACTCTAACCCTTTTTGATGATCCTTATCTTCTGTGCTTCAAAGAGGCTGATTGCTTCTTGGACAACAGGATGATCTTGGATGGGAACCTCTCTCTTTGGCTCCTCTTTGGGCTCCTCTTTTTGTTCCTCTACAGCTTCAGGTTCG
>JARROQ010000035.1:0-28962 GCA_037383745.1 Sulfurovaceae bacterium | reverse complement strand
TTTATTGATTGCTACTTTTTGTTTATTGACAATCTTATCATGCTCTCCAAAGAGCTCTTGAACAAAGAGTTTGACGATCGCATAGCCGTTTCTGAGTATCTTTCTGTGCTCTTCGTCTGCACATGAAGCAAGATGGAGTGTGTCATCTTCAAATGATTCAAACTCTATAAAATTTTCAAAACATTCGCCAAGCGCATAGTCTCTATCATAAAGCTTTATGATAAGCTTTTTATACTTTTGCGAATAATCAACTGCCGGTATCTCATCGGCTACCTCTTCATTTACGGAAGGCTCGGCGATATCCTCTTCGTCGATATTGACGACCTCCTCTTCGGCTACCTCTTCGGTAGCAGTAGTTTGTTCATCGAGAGGTGCTGCTTCTTCTTTTGGCTCTTGCGGTGCAGGTTTTTCCACAGATTTTTCTATGGGCTTTTCGGGCGCTTGTGAAGTGCTTGCAATATCCTCAAAGGAGATATCTTTGAGCTCTTTTTCGAGATTTTTGATAAGTGTATCGATCTCTTTGAGCTCTAAAGATTCGACCATTTTAAAGAGTGTGAGCGAGAGGACGAAGTCACCCTCGGCACCATTTTTCAAAAGCTCTTTAGACTCACCAATTGCTCGAAAAAAGCGCTCGATAATGAGCGGCTTGAGCTGTTTGTTCTTTGAGAAAAGTGCATCTTTGAGATAGAGTGTAAGCTCATCGAGCACCATCTCCGCTTCATACTCTGAGGCAAAATTGAGAAAATCGATGAGTTTATCTTGATCTTTTTGGATGATGATCTCTATAAGATTTTCGATCGTGGAAGGATCAATGATACCAAGCATATCGGTCACCGTTGCAACATCAACAAAATTTTTCGAATAGACGATAGCTTGATCAAGCAGTGTAAGTGCATCTCTGAGACTCCCCGCACCGCTTCTTGCGATTATTTTGAGCGCATCACCTTCAAACTCGATCGACTCTTTAGTGAGGATATACTCAAGATGATGATAGATCATCTCCTCAGGAATCTTCTTAAATCGAAAGTGCTGCGTCCTAGAGAGGATAGTCGCAGGCAATTTAAGCGGATCGGTTGTTGCTAAGATAAACTTGACAAAATCAGGTGGCTCTTCAAGTGTTTTCAGTAGTGCGTTAAAAGCTTGATTGGTGAGCATATGCACTTCATCGATGATAAATATCTTATATCTCGCGCTACTTGGTTGGTACTTTGTATGTTCGATAAGCTCTTTGATGTCATCGATTCCCCTTGTGCTTGCCGCATCCATCTCGATGATATCCATATGGCGATTTTCATTTGCCATGATGCAGTGAGAGCACTCATTGCACGGATGAGACGATGCACCTTTTTCGCATAGGAGTGCTTTTGCAAAGATTCTTGCCGTTGAAGTCTTACCGCTTCCTCGAAGTCCCGAGAAAAGATAGGCATGTGAGAGTCTCTTTGTATCAAGTGCAAGTGAGAGCGTCTGAGAGATAGAATTTTGCCCTATGAGGTCCTCAAAAAGACTTGGTCTATACTTTCTAGCAAGTGCAAGTGACAAAAAAACTCCTTGGTATGTTTTCTTTTGATTATATTCAAAATTTACTTTTAGTTGGTATAATTTATCGATAAAAAGATGATATACAGGGCATAAAATGAAGTGGAAAGATAGAGAAAAAAGTAGCAATGTAGAAGATAGAAGAGCACAAGGCTCAAGTGGTCACGGTGGGATATCGATGGGGACGATTATGATGCTGTGGCCGATTATCAAGCCACTCTTTAGAACAAAGTTTGGCTGGGCATTGATCGCCATAGGCGTGGTCGCTTATATAAGTGGGTACAATCCACTCTCCCTGCTTGGTATGGGCGAGAGCACAACAACTGTTGTTGATGAGAAAAAAGATGACGCGCAAGCAGATTTTATGAAAACGGTCTTAGCCGATACCGAAGTTGTATGGAGTGATATATTTCGCTCATACGGTCATAGCTACAAAGAGCCAAAAGTTGTTCTCTTTCGTGGAAGCACAAAGAGTGGATGCGGATATGCCAGCGCTCAGATGGGTCCGTTTTATTGTCCCAATGATGAGAAAGTCTATCTTGATCTCGGCTTTTTTGATGAGTTGAAAAATAGATATAACGCCGGTGGCGATTTTGCACAAGCCTATGTGCTCGCACATGAGATAGGGCATCATATCCAAAACCTTCAAGGCATACTTGATCAGGTACAAAATCTCAAACAGCAACTTCGAAGTGAAGCAAAAGTCAATGCCTTACAAGTCAATGTAGAGCTTCAAGCGGATTGCTACGCGGGACTTTGGGCACATCATGCGCAAGAGAGATTTAATATGCTCGAAGAGGGAGACATAGAAGAAGCGCTAAATACCGCTTCGGCTATAGGGGATGATGCATTACAGAAAAAAACACAAGGCTATGTGGTCCCTGACTCTTTTACGCATGGAAGTTCCAAACAGAGAATGGAGTGGTTTTACAAAGGGTTTAAAAGCGGTGATATAAAAGCGTGTAACACCTTTTCTAGCAACTGATTAATGAGCTTTTATTTCAAGCTTGGGTATAATCTTTTTACTTTTTTTGCGGAGCGTTTATGAGTTACAATCATACAAAAATAGAGAAAAAATGGCAGGATTATTGGGCTGAAAATGCCAGCTTTGAGCCTAGTGATGATTTCTCGAAAGAGAAAAAATATATCTTGAGTATGTTTCCGTTTCCTAGCGGAAGACTCCATATGGGACATGTAAGAAACTATGCTATCAGTGATGCATTTGCCAGATACTATAGACAGCAAGGCTTCAACGTATTGCACCCGATAGGTTTTGACAGCTTTGGGATGCCCGCAGAAAACGCGGCTATCAAAAATGGCTCACACCCAAAAGAGTGGACCTATGCAAATATAGACTATATGAAAAATGAGTTCTACTCTTTAGGTTTTTCATTCTCCAAAAAGAGAGAATTAGCAACAAGTGATGAGCTCTATACGAAGTTTGAACAGGGCTTTATCATCGATATGTTCAATAAGGGGCTTCTTTACCGTGAAAAAGGGCTTTTAAATTGGTGTCCGCATGATCAAACTGTTTTAGCAAATGAGCAAGTCGTAGATGGGTGTTGTTGGAGATGCGATACGCCTATCGTCAAAAAAGATATGAACCAGTACTACTTCAAGATCACAGAGTATGCAGATGAGCTTTTAGAAGATTTAGCGAGACTTGAGGGCGGTTGGCCCAAACAGGTCTTGACTATGCAAGAGAACTGGATAGGAAAATCAAACGGTCTTGCCTTTGATCTCTTTTTTGATGATGCAAGCAGAGCAAAGCTCAATGAACAATTTGATAGCTTCGATGTTTTTACAACGCGTCCGGATACTATCTATGGTGTCTCTTACGCAGCACTTGCGCCTGAGCATCAGATAGTTACTTTTATGATCGAAAATAATCTTTTAAGCGAAGATATAGTCAATCAAATCAAAGCGATGAAAAACAGCTCACCCATAGAGAGACAAAAAGAGAAAAGCGGCGTGGCTCTTGGCATCAATGTGATCCATCCGTTAACGCAAAAAGAGATACCGGTTTGGGTGGCAAATTTTGTTTTGATGGATTATGGAAGTGGAGCAGTTATGGCTGTACCGGCGCACGATGATAGGGATTATGATTTTGCAAAAAAATATGACCTGCCAATCAATGCCGTCATTAAACCTTTTGATGGCGAGCTTGATATTTCAACTTCAGCTTTTACGGAAACAGGAGAGCTCTTTAACTCCGGCGAGTTTGATGGCATGAACTCTAAAAAATCGCAATACAATATAATCAAGATGTTTGAAGAGAAAAACATCGGTAAAAAAACAATCAATTATAGACTCAAAGATTGGGGTATCTCAAGACAGAGATATTGGGGGGCGCCTATCCCGTTTGTGCACTGTAAAGAGTGTGGTTTGGTGATGGAGAAAAAGGAAAATCTCCCTATCGCACTGCCGGAGGATGTAGAGATAACAGGAGAAGGAAATCCACTTGATCGCCATCCGACATGGAAGTATTGTAAATGTCCGAAGTGTGGAGGCGATGCCACGAGAGAAACAGATACGATGGATACTTTTGTGGAGTCAAGCTGGTATTTCTTGAGATTTTGTGCCGCGCCTTCAAATTGGGAGAGTGAGCCTTTTTCAAAAGAGCAGCTCAGCTATTGGATGGGGGTCGATCACTATATCGGCGGGATTGAACATGCCATTTTGCACCTGCTCTATGCACGATTTTTTACAAAGGTTTTCCGTGATTTGGGTTACTTAGAATTTGATGAGCCTTTTGATAAGCTCCTCACACAAGGAATGGTACTCAAAGACGGCTCGAAGATGAGTAAGTCCAAAGGCAATACCGTCGATCCTGATGCAATCATAGAGAAATTTGGAGCCGATACGGCAAGACTCTTTATTCTCTTTGCCGCACCGCCGATGCAAGAGCTTGAGTGGAGCGATAGTGCCGTGCAAGGGGCATATAAATTTATCAAAAAATTCTATGAGAAACGATCACAGATCATAAAGATGGATACGCTTCCTGTTATAGATCACGCAAAGCTCTCGAAAGAGGAAAAGTTTGCTAGAAAAAAAGTCTATGAAGCACTCCAAAGAGCCCAGGATGTCTACAATGAAAAATACTCTTTCAACACACTCATAGCAGGAGCCATGGAAGCGATGAATGCCCTTGCCAATCAATCCAATGCTACTATTCTAAGTGAAGCTTATTGGATACTTTGCTCTATCTTGGAGCCGATTATCCCCCATGTTGTCTGGGATATAAGTAGTGAGTATTTTGGACTCAACAATCTTACAAAACAGAAGATACTCGATGAGGTATTTGTCGAAGAGAGTATCACTTTGGGTGTTTCGATCAACGGGAAAAACAGAGCCGAGATAGAAGTCGCCAATGATGCCTCAAAAGAGGATATAATAGAACAGGCAAAAAGTGCTGCTGCTAAATGGATCGAATCAAAAGAGATCATCAAAGAGATCGTCGTTCCGGGGAAACTTGTTAATATCGTTGTAAAGGGATGAACTTGAAAATCACACAGTATATATCTATATTTTTTGTCATAATGCTGCTTGGGTGCGGGTATAAACCTTCGTCTCATGCAATTAAGAGAATATTTAGTGATAAGATATATGTCAATGTCATCGTCGATAGTGCTGAGCCTGAGAACGCTCCTTTTATCAGAGATGAGTTGAGCAGACTTGTGATTTCGAGAATCTCAGGTGAGATCGCTTTACACCCCCAAAAGACAAATACTATAACCGTATCTTACAGAGGTACTACCTTTACCCCGCTTGGGTATGATGAGTATGGATATGTGGTTCGATATCAAACGATCGTGAAAGCAAACTTTACATTTGTTGATAAAAACGGCAAAAAATGGAGCAAGATGATTACCTCTATCAGCGATGAGAGTATCAGTGATAATGCCGTTCATGCTTCTGCTTTGAGAATCGAATCTATCAAAACAGGTTTGGTTAAAACCGTTGATGAATTTATGGCATATTTGAGTGCAAAGGGTGCGCTTGAGGAGAGTCATTGATCCCCTCTTTTGCATCATTTTTAGAGAACAAACCACTCTATTATGACAAGATAGACACACGCAGAATCATCGAAGCTTATGAAGTGCTCAAAGCACATATACGATGTGTAAAAGCGGTGCATATAGTCGGTACGAACGGTAAGGGGAGTACAGGAAGAGCTTTGGCGCACCTTGCTTTTAAAAGCGGCTTAAGAGTCGGTCATTTTAGCTCACCGCATATCTTGCATTTCAATGAGCGGATATGGATCAATGGGGTATGTGTGGATGAAGCGAGTCTGGAGATAGCACATCAAAGATTGTATACGATCTTGGGAAAAGAGAGAAGTGAAGCGCTCAGCTATTTTGAGTATACGACACTCTTAGCTTTTATACTCTTTGAAGAGTGTGATCTCGTAGTGTTAGAGGCAGGGCTTGGAGGCAAGGATGATGCGACCAATGTCTACCCTAAAGCGTTGAGCCTCATCACACCCATAGGCTTAGAGCATCAAGCTTTTTTGGGTGATGATATCGGCTCGATCGCAAGAGCAAAGATCGAGAGTATCAATAAAAAGGCGATTCTAGCCCCACAGCCACACAAGGAAGTTTTAGCTGTAACCAAAGATATCGCAAAAGAGAAAGGTGCACATATAGAGTTTGTAGATGCTGTGAAATTACCACACATCGATGCACTCAAGATGATAGCCAAACAGAAAATTTGGAGTGACTTTTTAGTAACCAATATCTGCGTTGCGCTCAAAGCTTTGGATGCTTTAGGAGTTACATATGATGTTAAAGATCTCAAAAGCTTAGAGCTCTTTGGGAGACTCTATCCATTACAAAAAAATATACTGCTCGATGTGGGGCATAACCTGCTTGCAGCCCAAGTGATTGAAAAAGCTTTAACCAAAGAGACTGTGCTTATATACAATTCACTCGATGATAAAGATTATGAACAGATACTCAAAACACTTCAATCCAAGATAAAGAAAGTACTTATCATCCCCATTCAAACCAAGAGAGCATTGGATATAACGCTACTTCAAAAAGCGCTTGAAAAGCTTGGGATAGAGTATGAGATGTTTGATATTGAAACGCTAAAAGAGGATGAGCACTATCTTGTGTTTGGCTCTTTTTATGTTGTTGAGGCATTTTTGAAAGCTTCACATATTGAGACGATCTGCTAATGGAATATAGATGAATGCCAATATATTTGAATTTTTAGAGAATAATCCAAAAAAAGAGTCTTTAGGCATCATCTGCGCAGATGAAAAAGAGGCACAGCTCTGCGCTTCTATGGCGACTTTTCTTGGATTTACACCTTTTGTTTTGCCTGATATTCGAGCAACTTTCGGGGAGGATTTGCGATCATATCAAGATGAACTCTTTGATCTTTTTGCTACGCTCAAAGGGTACTACTACTCGCAAGATAAAAAGATAGTCATAGCGCCTCTTCGAACAACACTGTTGCCGTTGCCAAAAGAGGAGTGTTTTGATAGTTTTGAGGTAGCTTTTGGAGAGAAGATAGGTGGCGGCATCAAGGAGAAGCTCTACGCTTGGGGATATGAGTTTGTCGATATCGTTGCTGATCGAGGTGAGGTCTCTTTTAGGGGCGACATCATTGATATCTTTCCGATAGATCGCGAAAAGGCTATCAGGATATCTCTTTTTGATGAGGATGTTGAGAGCATCAGAGAGTTTGATATAAGCTCTCAAAAGAGTGATCCGCACGAGTTTGAATCTATTACGATTTTGCCGGCCTTTTTAGCATTGAGTGCAGAAGAGTTTGAAACGCTTTTAAAAAAAGCAAACAATGCGTCATTTGATGTGCTTGTAAAAGATATCAACTCTATCGGACTTTGGCTACTTGAAGAGCGTGCTTGGAAACTTTTTGATTGGGATATAACGCTTTATGGCACAGCGAAGATATCTGATGAGATGAGCGAACTTGAATCAAGTGATGCGTTAGAGCGGCTAAAATCCATTGCTAAAATCCCGGAAGCAAAAAGATACAAAGAGATAGAAGTCGTTGATGTCAATAAGTTTTTAAAAACGCATGCCAATAAAAAGATCACCATAATCGCCAAAGATGAATCGCTCGTTCGAGGCAGCATCTTAGAGAATTTTGATGGTGTGGAATTTGTCTATCAAGAGGGAATCTTTAACCTTATGAGTAGTGATAGACTTATCCTCTCACTCAATAAACCGTTAAAAAATAGACGCGTTAAAAAGAGCAATATAGTGCTTGATGAGCTTAAGCCCAGTGATTATGTCGTGCATGAAAATTATGGCGTGGGCCTTTTTAGTGCTGTTGAAAAGAGAGAGGTTCTGGGCTCTACAAGAGAGTTTGTGGTGATACGATACCAAGGCGAAGACCAGCTTTTAGTGCCTGTAGAAAATCTTGAAGTGATCGATAGATATATAGCAGAGGGCGGCTCTTTGCCGATCATTGATCGACTTGGAAAAGCAAGTTTTAGACATCTCAAAGAACGACTCAAAGAGAAACTTTTTGCCATCGCAGCGAAGATCATCCAACTATCTGCCGAGCGCCATCTTAAAGCGGGCATTATCATAAAGGCTGACGGGCCACTTCAAGAGAAGTTCATCGCCGATGCAGGATTTTTTCATACGAGTGATCAAGAAGATGCGATTCGAAGCATACTCGATGAGCTCTCAAGCGGACGAATCATGGATAGGCTCTTAAGTGCTGATGTCGGTTTTGGGAAAACAGAGGTTGCGATGAATGCGATGTTTGCCGTAGCAAAGAGTGGCTACCAAGCCGTTATCATAGCTCCTACGACACTGTTGAGCTCCCAACACTACAAGAGTCTAAAAGAGCGGTTTGATCCTTATGGTATCAGTGTAGGCAAGCTCGATAGATTTACAACCACTAAAGAGAAAACAGCGATCAAAAAAAGAGCCAAAGAGGGCACTATCGATATCGTAGTAGGCACCCATGCACTTCTTGGGGTTGAGTTTGCCAAGTTGGCATTTGTTGTTATCGATGAGGAGCATAAGTTTGGTGTGAAGCAAAAAGAGAAGCTCAAAGAGATGGCAAGCGATGTGCATCTACTCTCCATGAGTGCTACGCCGATTCCAAGAAGCCTCAATATGGCACTCTCAAAGATAAAGACATTTTCAGAGATATTCACGCCTCCGCTTGAACGGCTGGGAGTGCGAACATTCGTGAAGAGTTTTGATAAAAATGTCATCAAAGAGGCGATCACGCGAGAGATAAGACGAGGCGGGCAGATATTTTATGTGCACAACTCAATAGCAGCACTAAAAGATAAGAAAAAAGAGCTTTTAGAGATATTGCCAAAGCTCAAGATAGCGATATTGCACTCACAAATAAGTGCCAAAGAGAGCGAAGAGGAGATGATCGCGTTTGAAGCGGGCGAGTATGATGTGTTGCTCTCAACAACGATCGTTGAATCGGGCATCCATCTTCCAAGTGCAAATACGATGATAGTCGATGGTGCAGAAAATTTTGGACTTGCTGACTTGCATCAGTTACGAGGCAGGGTCGGCAGGGGTAAAAAAGAGGGCTATTGCTACTTCATCGTCAAAGACAAGGATGTGTTGAGTGACAATGCTAAAAAACGGCTACTTGCTCTTGAGAGTCACTCTGAGCTTGGCAGCGGCGCTATCTTGGCTTTTCATGATCTTGAGATTCGAGGTGGAGGTAACTTGATCGGTGAAGCACAAAGTGGGCATATCAAGCAGATAGGCTATGGTCTCTATCTGCGTATGCTAGAAGATGCCATCAGAGAGCTCAGCGGTCAAGCACACAATGAGACAAAAAGCGTTGAGATGAAGCTCAGTGTCAGCGCCTATCTCAATGAAGATTTGATCAGTGAAGATAGATTGCGACTTGAGCTTTACCGAAGACTCTCTTTGTGTGAGAGTGTCGGTGAAGTCTACGAGATAGAGTCAGAGATAGCTGATCGCTTTGGAAAACCGGATAGCATAACGAGACAATTTATAGATATCATTGCGATGAAGGTGATGGCAAAAGATGTCGGAGTCTCGAAAGTTTCTAGCTATGGCGAGAATGTGTTTATCGAGTTTGAAGATGAAAATAAAGAGCGTGTTGTGCTCAAATCTCCAAGTAAAGATGATGATGACATCATCACTACAGCGTTTGGGTATCTGAAAAATATTTCAAAGTGACATGCTTTTAGATGATTTTTATTTTGAACTTAGTGATAATAAGTTTGATATTTTGCGGTCGAAAATTTCGACCGCAAATTTTGCCAAAACAAGAACATTAACCTTCAATTAAACTCTATCGTCTATACTTACCTAAATTTAAATTGGAGTGTTTTATGAGATCGACATTGATTGAAAATATAAAACAGGAGATAAGCAAAAGTGTTGTTGGTCAAGAGAAGATGATTGAGTCTCTTTTGATCGGACTTCTATGCCAAGGGCATATACTTTTAGAAGGCGTTCCCACACGGACCGGTATTTACCAATCTGCTCTTAGCTGATGAGATTAACAGAGCACCGGCAAAGGTGCAATCGGCACTTTTAGAGGTGATGCAAGAGCGACAAGTAACCATAGGTGATGACACCTTTAAACTTGATCTTCCTTTTTTGGTACTTGCGACACAAAACCCCATAGAACACGAAGGTGCTTATGAGCTTCCCGAGGCACAACTCGATAGATTTATGATGAAGGTTGTTGTGGGCTATAACACCAAAGAAGAAGAGCTTGAAATCGCAAGGCGTGTCGCGCAAAATAGCTTTGAGATGATTGAGCAAAAGGTGAGTAAAGAGGATATCGAGATCGCGGCAAAAGAGATGCGAGATATCCACCTTGATCCGCAGATAGAAGAGTATATCATCGAGCTTGTAAGAGCAACAAGAGAGCTAGAAAATTATGGTCTTGAGGAGTATAAACCTTTTGTTGAATTTGGCGCATCACCGAGAGCCTCAATCGATCTCTATAAAGCTTCAAGAGCGGTTGCTTATATCAAGGGGTATGATCATGTCTCTCCTATCGAGATCGCCTATATCGCGAAAGAGGTTCTTAGACATAGGATTGTGCTTAGCTATGAGGCGCAGGCTTCAGATATAACGCAAGATGATATCATCAATAAGATACTCTCAGCAGTCCCAATCCCGTAGGTAACACATGGCAAAAAGTTCAAAAGAACTCTTACTTAAAAGTAAAAAGCAGGTCTATTCTGAGAGACTTGGTAACCATGCTTCGCTTTTTCAAGGCGAGGGTTTTGAGTTTAGTGAGCTTCGAGAGTATATCTATGGAGATGATATCCGCAAGATTGATTGGAAGACGACTGCAAAGCTTGGTAAGCCCTATGTCAAAGTATATCATGAAGAGCGAGAGCTCAATGTTGTGGTGCTCTCCATCGTCGGGGGTTCGATGTTTTTTGGCTCATCAAGACAGAAGAGTGAGCTGATGGCTGAATTGATCTCTGATATTGGGCTCAGTGCTATCAAATTTGGGGATCGTTTTTCTCATTTTTTGGTTGCCGATAAACTTTATGAGTATGTGAAGCCGACAAAAAAAGAGTATGGTGTCTATAGTGCACTTGAGTCGCTTGGTGATTTTGAGATGATTGGTAAAGAGGGGGATTTTGAGATGGCAAAAGAGGTCATACGCAAATATGTAAAATCAAAATCACTTATCTTTATCCTCTCTGATTTTGTCGGAGATGTTGATTTCGGTACACTTTCAAAAAAACACGATATAGTCTCGATAATCATAAGAGATAGACTCGAAGAGGAGCCTTTAGAGCTTGGTGCGATCGGACTTGTTGATCTTGAAGATCTTAAACCATATAGTGGCAATATGACAGGCTCTATGATCGCATCATACAAAGAAGTTATGGTGCAAAATGACAAAAAACTCATAGAGGGTTTTAAAAGACAAGGCATCCGATGGCTCAAAGTCTATACGGATGATGATGCCTATTTGAAATTGGCAAGAGGATTGTAGCATGCAAGGAATCGAAGGACTTATCGATATCAAGCCCTATCTAGAGATAGAGGATTATAGTTTTTATTGGTTGAGTGCAATCATTCTCTTTGGTGTTGTGTTGTTTGCTCTGCTACTTTGGATTGCTATTTCGAGATTTTTAGAACATAGAAGATCCAACAAAGATAAATTTTATCTTGAGAAGATAAAAACTGTTGATTGGAGTGATGCAAAGCAAGCAGCGTATGGGGTAACCTATTTTGGAAGATTGATAACGAAAGATCAAAGAAGTAGTGAGATATATGACCAACTTCTGCCCTCTTTGGAGCAGTATAAATATAAAAAAGAGATTCCAAAGCTCGATAAGCAGAGTCTCGCTTTATATAATCTTTTTGTGCAGGTGCTAGATGAGTCAATTTAGTTTTGAGTATCCATTGGTATTTTTGCTTTTAGTGCTCTTTTTGATTTGCAATTATTTTTGCAAAGAGAGAAGAGAGAGCATCTACTTTCCGCATATATCAACTATCATGGCAAAAAGCAGTAAAAAAAGCTCTTTGGTGGAGTTCTTGAAATGGTTTGGTATCATTTCGGCTATCGTTGCACTCGCATCCCCTGTTTTAAAAGACAATGTAAGGTTTGACAATAGAGAGGGGAGAGATATCGTGCTGATATTGGATTCGAGTGAGTCTATGCGTGAGTTTGGATTTGATACTTCCAATGTTACAAAAGATAGATTTTCCATAGCAAAAGAGGCTATGGGGAAATTTATCAAAAGCAGAAAAAATGATAGGATTGCTTTGGTTACTTTTGCGGATAGCGCTTTTATCGCTTCACCACTTACTTTTGATAAAAAGTTATTGACGCAGTTGCTATCGATGCAGAGGGTTGCAATCGCAGGAAGAAGAACAGCTATCAATGATGCGCTTGTTTATAGTTATGAGATGCTGAGCAAGAGTAAGGCAAAAGAGAAGATAGCAATCCTTCTAACTGACGGTATCGATAATATGAGTATGATCCCCGATAGTGAGGCTTTGTCGATGATAAAGAGTAGCAATATCACACTCTATACGATCGGTATCGGCAGGGATGGCGAGTATGATGCATATAGACTCAATGAGTTTGCCAAAGCGGGTAAAGGCGCATTTTTTAAAGCAAGAGACGCAAAAACACTTGATGCAATCTATACACTTATCGATAAGAAAGAGACGACAAAACTTAAAGATAGATCGAGTGTCAGATACACCTATCTCTACTATTTTCCGCTTTTTGTTGCGATCATTGCACTCCTCTTTTTCATCTATCTTAAAGAGAGGGTAGAGCGATGAGTTTTGTCTATCCTCAAGTCTTCCTTTTTCTGCTTGTGCCCCTCTTGGTTTTGGCGTATTTGATTATGACAAATAAGAGCAAAATCGATAGATTATTTGAGAGCGAGGTGCTTAAAAGACTTAAAGTAGATGAGGGCTCTTTTTCAAAACGCTCTCGTGAGATACTCTTTTTTGCAGCCCTCATCTTTATGGTGATAGCCCTTGCTAGACCCGTGATCTATAAAGGAGAAAAGAAGGCAAAAATAGAGGGCTCAAACTTTCTTATTGCACTCGATATCTCAGGCTCTATGAGAAGTGAAGATGTCTATCCGAACAGACTTATGTTTGCAAAACAAAAGATCGTGGAGTTGCTCAAAAATGCCACGGGCGATGAGGTCGCTTTGGCAGCATTTTCTAAACAGGCTTTTGTGATATCGCCTCCAAGTTATGATAAGGCAACATTGATTGAGATGATAAAAAATGTCGACACGAGTTATATCAATCAAAGCGCAACTGATTTCAGCTCAATCCTCGATCTTGTCGGTGAGATATCCAAGGAGAAGGAGAAAAAGAAAAATCTTATCCTCTTTACTGATGGGGGTGACGGGGACTCTTATGATGCACTCATCACGCAAGCTAAAGATGATAATATCGTTGTCTATGTCGTTTTAGTCGGTACCAAAAAAGGTGCTCCCGTACTTGATGGCAGGGGTGAGATATATCGGGATAAAGAGGGCTCTATGGTGTTTACCTATGCAAATGAAGATAGTTTTGAGCTTGCAAAAAATAGTGGCGGTATAGGCGTTGTCGCTTCTTACGCTAAAAGCGATATACTCGATATATTGAACAGCATTCACAAAGGGGTTAAAGCCAATAAAAGCATCTCCATAAAAGATCAGAGAGAACTCTTTTACTATCCATTGGGTTTTGCACTTTTCGTGTTGCTTATCTCTTTGAGCTCTATGCCAAGGGTGAGATCATGAGATTGTGGATATTGCTACTTTTGGGAGTATTTGGTTTGAATTTTGCACAAGCAGGTATTTTTGATTTTAAAGATATAGATAAAGCAAAAGAGGCTTACAAGAAGAAGAACTATGATGCAACAATTGCTCATCTCAATAGCCTTAAAGACTCGATAAAAGATCCGGCATTGGAGTATGATCTAGGAAATGCATACTATAAAAAAGGCAAATATGAAGAAGCGCTCAAACATTATGAAAAAGCAAAAGGTGTTGATGAAGCCAATAGACTTTACAATACAGGCAATGCTTACGCTAATAGTGGCGACATAGAGAGTGCCATAGATGCCTATGAGCAATCTTTGAAGATACGCGATGATGCAGATACGAGAAAAAATCTTGAAATTTTAAAACAGAAGAAAAAAGAGCAAGAACAAAAAGATCAGAAAAATCAACAAGATAAAAAAGACGAAAAAAATCAAGATCAAAACAAAAATAAACAAGATAAAGAAAAGCAAAACCAAAAGAATCAAGATCAAAAAAAGGACGATAACGCATCACAAAAAAAGAGTCCTGAGCAAGATAAAAAAGAGAGCAGTGAGGATCAATAAAAATCAGAAAATAAAGAGCAGGAGAAAAAAGATACAAAAGGCATGACTCCAAAAGAGAAAAAAGAGGCATTGTCAAAAAAACAGATCAAGCATCTTATGGAGAAGCTCAAATCCAAAGAGATGCCAACAATGATGTATGAGAGTGGAAATCCTAAGGAGAGAGAAGATGATGAAAAACCTTGGTAGATATGTGATACTATTTTTAGTGGGCTGTTCACTGTTACAAGCAGGTTCATTGCGAGCATTCGTTTCGGATAGTGATATAGAAGCGGGAGAAAGTGTGGTGCTTCATATCAAAGCACAAGGAGATGATATAGAGTTTCCTACTATTGAGAAGATCGGTGATTATAGAGTTGAATCCACCTCGAGTGGAACAAGTTATTCTATGAGTTCTATCAATGGGCAAACAAGTAGCACAAAAGAGGAGAGCCGCTCTTTGATCTTTACTCCCGATAAAGATATGACCATACCGCCAATCGAAGTAAAAGTTGACGGCAAGATACTCAAAAGTGATCCAATTAAGATCACTCTCTCTAAAAAAAGCGTAACACCCTCGGGCAATACAGACACTACAACCATGGCAACACTCTCTTTGCTACCCTCAAAAAGTGAAATGTATGCGGGGGAGAGTATCATCGCTACGCTCTATTTTCGCTATAGAAGAGATGCAGATATCGTCAAAAGTGAGTATCAGAAGCCTAGTTTTGATGGATTTTTAGCAAAAGAGATTGGAGGGGTTAAAGAGTATAGAGATGGCGAGTATGATGTCAAAGAGCTTAACTATGCATTGACGCCTCTTGATAGCGGTAAGATAGATGTTGAGCCTGCTAAGCTTAGATTTTCACGCTATGTTCAAAGCAATACACACGATATGTTTGATATGTTCTACAAAAAGGCTGTCGCAAAAACTATTGCCTCAAAACCATTCTCCGTAGATGTGAAACCTTTACCGAAAGATTTTGATCTCGTGGGGGACTTTGAATTAAAAGCCACAATTAACAAGAGTGAAGTTGAGGCTAACAAACCGGTGGAGTTTGATATCGTACTTGAGGGATATGGTGCTATTGACACACTCGATCTTTCAAAATTTGATGCTCTAAGCGGAATAGCACTCTATAAAGATGAGCCTGTTAAAAAAGAGAGCATCAGAGATGGCAAGCTCTATACAAGCTATCATCAAAAAGTTGTTTTCGTCTCTGATAGAGATTTTACGATTCCCTCTTTAGAGCTAAGTCTTTTTGACCCACAAAAAGGTACGGATAAAACTTTAAAAACAGAACAGTTTTCTATCAAGGTAAAAGGGAATGTTGCTTCCATAGCTTCTCCGACGACAGGCACAGAGCAAAAAACCGTTCAAGCTGAGCCACAAAGTACCTCGAAGGAAATAGAAAAATCAGAAACCACTAAACAGGCATCTTGGCTCTATTTCGCGATATTTATCTCGGGAGTTATCATCGGTGTGTTAGCACTCCTGCTTTTTAGATTTATCCATGCTAAAAAGGGTGATATAATGAGCAATGATGATCTTCTCTCTAAGCTCTACCCGTATATCTCAAAAGATAAAGAGGTGGAAGCACTCGTACGCGAACTCTATGCGAAAAAGGCAGGAGATAAGAGTATCAAGATAGACAAAAAGAGGATAAAGCAAGTGCTGGCAAACCTCAAAAAGTATCAGTAGTGAGTGATATGAAACATGCTCAAAAAGCTCTTTTGGATTGGTATGAAAAAAACGGCAGGCATGATCTGCTTTGGCGTAATACCGATGATATATACCACATCTATCTAAGTGAGATTATGTTGCAGCAGACACAAGTAGATCGTGTTGAAAAAGAGTACTATCCTCGCTTTTTAGAGAAGTTTCCAACGCTCAAAGTGCTTGCTCGTGCCCCGCTTGATGATGTATTGGCAGCTTGGAGCGGTCTTGGATACTATACAAGAGCACGCAATCTCCATAAAAGTGCTCAGCTCTGTCAAGAGGGTATGCCTAAGAGTTTCGAGGAACTTTTGGAGCTCCCCGGAATCGGCAGATATACAGCAAGTGCGGTATGTAGTTTTGGCTACAACCAAAGTATAGGTGTCGTTGATACCAATATCACAAGAGTAATTAAAAGGCTCTATGCTTTGCAAAATATATCCGAAAAAACTGTTCATCAAAAGGCAGAGGATTTTCTCAATACTCAAAAACCAAGAGAGCACAATCTAGCCCTTATGGATCTAGGTGCCATGGTCTGTCTGCCGCAAAGTCCAAAATGCAATCTCTGTCCGTTAGCAGATATGTGCCAAGGGAAAACAAACCCTGAGCTTTACACAAAAACAAAAAAGAAAGAGTATGAAGCGCTCGATCTTTTCTATGGCGTGTTTATAGAAGATGAAAAGATAGCTCTCGTAGAGGCGCAAGGAGGTATGTATAAGGGCATGCTTGAGCTGCCGAGTGTTGATCCGATTGATGAGCTTTTTCTAGGGAGTTTTAAACACTCCTACACAAAGTATCGGCTTCGTGTCCATCTCTATAATATGCAGAGCGTCTCTGATGAGGTTATCTGGATAAAACTTGATGATTTTGATAAAGCACCCATATCTTCTCTTACTAAAAAAGCAAAGCAGTTTTTTTGATATTAGTCTAAAATATCGTGAAGCTTATTTGCTTCTTGCATCCACTCTTGGAGCGCTTCCCACTCTTCATTTTTGACTAATGTCTCGCATTTTTCAAGCTCATTTTTAAATGATTTGATAGACTCAAGGATATGTTCTTTATTTCTTTTAAATATCCCACTCCACATTTTCGGTGAACTTTTGGCGATCCTACTCATATCTCGAAACCCCCCACCGGCAAGAGCAACGATGCTTTTGGGGTCTTCTTGTTTCATGACGGAATTTGCAAGTGCATAACTGATGGCATGGGGCATATGAGAGATATAAGCAGCGTGTCTATCATGCTCCTTAGATTCCATATAGACAATCTTCATACCAATATCAGTAAATATCTTTTTGGCTTGCTCTTGTTGGTACTCCCCACTTTTACCCATATCGCAAAGAACAACAGTTTTATCTGTATAGAGTCCCTCAAATGATGCGTTTGGACCGCTTTTTTCTGTTCCGGTCATAGGGTGAGCTGCTACAAAATTTTCTCTTATCTCCTCAGGAGTTCTATTGGATATAAGTGCTTTTGTACTCCCCAGGTCTATAATCGTTGTCTCTTTTGTAATATCGGAGAGATTTTGTAAAATTTCGATACTGCCATCAATCGGTGTTGCTAAAAACAGAACATCACATCTGTTTAATTTCCGATAATCATCCATGATGGTATCTATAAGTTTAAGTTCCAGCGCTTCTTTGGCATGCTTACTATTGTGATCATAGCCGTAGAGTGTCACATTTTTATACTCTTTTCTTAGGGCTATTGCAAGAGAGCCACCCATAAGTCCAAGTCCAGCAATTCCAATAGTTTTCGCGTCCATAGGTCTCTTTTTTTGTAACATTTGTTGTCGCATTATAGCATAGAGAGCATTATGGGAGTCTATTTATGCTTTTTTTAGTCAAAAAAAGATAAACTATTGTCACTATTAATTTAAAACAACAAAAAGGTTATCTCCTATGTTTAAAAAAGTATCATTAGCTTGTTTGGTGTTAGGCTCTTTTGCTTATGCCGAGCAATTAAGACAGATAAAATTTGAAGGGCTCAATACCCTCTCAGATAAAACGGCGACAGATATATCGGGGTTAAAAATAGGTGAAAATATTACAAACGATAAGGTCACAAACTCTATAGCAAATTTTTATAGAGAGGGGTATTTTAGAGATATTTGGGTTGAGAAACCCTCCAGCGGTGTGTTGGTATTTCACTTTGATGAGAAGCTAGCTATCTCAAATGTGGAGATCAACGGGTATGGTAGTGGTGATGATGCCAAAAGACTTCTTGAGAGTGCGGGGGTAAAAAAAGGTGATTTTTATGACTCTAAGAAGATTCAAGTAGCAAAAAGATCCATCCTTGCTTCAGTCCAAAGCGAAGGCTTTTATGATACTGTCGTTGAGGTAACGACAACACCTGTAAGTGATAGCAGTGTCGCTGTTACTTTCGATGTCAATAAAGGTGAGAAGATTAAAATCAAAAAACTCAATCTCAACGGAGCAGAAGAGCTTGATGAGTCTGATTTCGATGAACTGCTTGCCAATAAACAAGAAGAGTTTTTGGGGTGGCTTCCTATGAGAAACAGCGGCGTTGCTAATGTTGAGCAACTTGAACTCGATCCGCTAAGAATCAAAGATGTCTATATGAGAAAAGGCTTTTTGGATGCTCAGGTAAGTAAGCCGTTTATGCGAGTTGATTTTAGCTCATACGAAGCGGAGGTCAACTATAACATCGTTGAGGGTGAGCAGTATAGAGTCGGTCAAGTTATCGTCTCAGGAACACCCGGCGGGATCAATATCAAAGATATGAAAGATGATTTCAAACTTATTAGCGGAAAAGTCTTCAATATCGAGAAGATGAGAAAAGATATAGCAAACATAAAAGAAGAGGTCGGTAACCTCGGCTACGCATTTGCTGATGTATCCCCTCAAATAAATAAAGATGAAGAGAAAAAAGTCGTCAATATCAGCTATATGGTTCATCCGGGCTCAAAAGTTACTATCAATGATGTTATCATCGCGGGGAACGATACAACGAAAGATAGAGTCGTAAGACGCTATATCTATCTCGCACCCGGCGATACCTATAGTGCTGTTGATATGAAAGACAGCAAAAATGCACTTGGAAGAACAGGGTTTTTCGAGAAATATGATATAAAATCACAAAGAGTCTCTGAAGATAAGATGGATCTCATCGTTGATCTTAAAGAGGCACCGACAGGTACTATTTCTCTAGGTGGTGGATTTGGAAGTTATGAAGGTTTTATGGTCAATGGCTCCGTTTCTGATAGAAACCTTTTTGGAACAGGGATTGGCGCAAGTATCAGTGCCGACCTCTCTAAAATCACTACAAATTTCAATCTCAACTTTACCAATCCAAGGCTTTGGGACAGTGAGTATAGCGTAGGCGTCAATCTCTTTAAAAGAGATTATGAGTATACAAACTATGATCTCGATCAACTTGGCGGTTCTGTTACGCTTGGAAAGCAATTTATGAGAAACTTCTATGTATCTACGGGGATCTCTTACATCGATAATGAATCAGAAGCAAATGCAGATTCCGCAAGCACAACGTATAAACTTCTCTATTCTGATAAGTATGAGAAGCTCTCAGGACTCATCGGGATAACTTTTGATAATACTGATGACTTTTATGTGCCTAGAGAAGGGTTTATAGCAAGTGCAAATCTCGAGTATGCTATGATTGACGGTGATATGGATACGCCAAAATATGGTTACACCGATTTCTCTGATTTTGCAAAAGCGAGTTTAAAATTTGGAGCTTTCTATGGACTTGAAGATCTTATAGATTATGACCTTATTTTGCGATACAAAGCAAGATATACGATATTGGAGGCTTTGGATGACGATAAATATGTACCGATTGCGGAACGACTCTATCTTGGTGGTATAGGAAGCGTGAGGGGGTATGATTCCTACTCAATCTCTCCTATATATTACGATACCGATGGTGTTGCCAATAGAGTAGGTGGCACACAAACATTCTCAAACTCTATCGAAGCGAGCATTCCACTCTCACAAGAGGCAAAAATGCTTTGCAAAAGCGATCAGCCCGGAACCTGAGGATGAAACATCAAGCTTTGAGTTTACTATGGGGACGAAATTTTAATTAGAGGCTATTTTTAGGAATAGCCGTCTTATCTTTTATGTTTATCGCAAAGCTCTTTGGCTTTTTAAGCGATTTTATAGACTCTTTTGCAAGGTAGAGGCTTCCGTCGGTCTCTATCGTTAAAGTTTGATTTTCATAGCTGAAATTACAGTATGTTTTTTTAGTTCTCTCCCCCAAGATAAGAGATAGTTTGTAGATAAAAGAGTACCAGTGGAGTATCTCTTTTTTTGGAAGTAACTCTCTATATTTTTCATAAACAAACTTTTTTGTCTTTCCGTTCTTTTTAGTTGCAAGGAGTGTTGATATGAGGATTATCTGCTCATGCGTAAAACCATAATTAAGCTCAGCCGAGGCGATATAAAAAGAGTGTTTATGCGATCCATATACGGAGATATCTCTCCCGATATTGCTGATGTTAAGGGCATTTTGTATCTCACTTAGATGTGTGAGTTTGAGATCAAATCTATCTTCAAAGAGTTCAAAAAGTCTCTTGGCATATGATCTTTTATCTTGCAGTGTTTTTTTGATGAGTATGTTGCTAAATCTATCCATGATATTGACAATGCTTGGATTGATGTGTGCCGGAAATTTATAATTTGAGCTTTTTAAAAAAGAGTTTAAAAAAACTCCCTCTCTGACTCCCACACCGCTTGTAATGATATTTTCCGCATTGATATATTTGGCAATCTCCAAAAATATAAGTGCGCCTTCTCTTATGGTGTCATATCTACTTGGATTGATATCTAGTTTTTTGAGTGTTTTTATATTGCCATCAATTAACTGCTCGATACGCTCTTTTTGCTCCGCACTCTTATAGGAAAAACCATGCAGTTGATCCAAAGGATAGGAGAGCGTTTTCATAATCACTTCGCCGATAGATCGGACACTACCTCCGATACCGATGATATCTTTGCCTTTAAAGAATGTGTTTGTGTGACCCTTCCATTTTCTATAAGGGCGATATCGCTAGAACCTCCACCTATATCGACAGTTATCGCATCGGTAACGGGCAAGAGGTTTGAAGCGGCTAAACCGCCATATAGAGCTTCGCGTTTGCCGTCTATTATCTTGATTTGGATTCCTAGAGTCTTCTTAATCCACCTAGTAAATTCTTTACCGTTTGGCGCATCTCTCAGTGCAGATGTTGCAACACAGAGTATCTTGTTTGCACCATAACTTTCTGCCGTATTTTTAAAAGATTGGAGTGCTAAAAAGGCTCTATTGATACTAAGAGGTTGAAGATAACCTCCGTTTTTATATGCTCCTTGCGCTATTCTTACATTGCTTTTTTCTTCGCAAATAAGCGAAAATCCATATCGACTGCTTCTCTCGAAAATTACTATTCTAGCGGAGTTGGAACCGATATCGATAATCGCTGTTCTTTTTGCCATAACAAAAAGAACTACAGCTCTTTTTGAAGCTGCTCAAATTTAAACATAAGTTCTTCAACGTTTTCTACATTGTTGGCATCCGGTATGATGCAATCAACCGGACACACGGCTATACATGAGGGCTCATCATAATACCCGACACACTCTGTACATCTATCGGAATCAATGATATAGACAGGCTCATTTTCTTCTATTGCTTCGTTTGGACACTCTTCGCGACAAGCATCGCAAGCTATACATTCATCACTTATAAATAGAGCCATATTTTTAATCCTTAAAATTAAAATTTTAAGAGTTATAACCCATTAAAGCTTATTATTTATTGAATTTTTTATATTTTTATATCTTACTCTGGAGGGTTAGTCTTGCTATTGCGCCCTTTTTATCATTTCTATTTTTAAGCTCAATTTTCGCTCTAAGCGCACTTGCAGCACTTTGCGCTAAAAAAAGTCCAAGCCCGACTCCTTGAGAATCTTTACTTCTGACAAATGGTGCAAAATAGTCTTTATTTTCATCAACACCGCTTCCCTCGTCCATCACCTCTATGACAAGATCATTCTCTTGCGCATAGCTTCTAAGAAGTACGCGTTTCCCTTTTGGCGTAAATCGAATGGCATTTTGTACAAAGTTTTGAAGAATCTGTGTCAAAAGAATTGTCTGAATCTTAGCTATATATTTTGCCGGAGAGAGATCATAGGTAAAGTTTACCTCTTGCGTTTTAGCATAGACGCTAAACTCTTGTGCTTTTGTCAATAGCGTGACCTGATTTTTCGTCTTCATTACCGCCAAGGGAGTTTTAAGCTCATGCGCACTTCCTATAAAGAGCTCTTTCTTGTATTGGATAAAGTTGTTTATCCGAAGCAAAAGATTATTGAGTGTCTTCCCTAGTATTTCAAACTCTTTTGGTAGCTTTGAGGTATCAAGCGTATCAATCATCGTCTCATCAATATTGGATAGTTTTTTGTTGAGCACCTTTATGGGTGTTGTCAGCATACCCGATATAAAGAATGCATAGACTATGATAATTCCCATACTCAAGATATTGACAAAGATAAAACCATTATAGATCTGCGACTGTATCTTTTGTAAATCACTTATATCTTTTCTAATCGAGATATAACTTCTTTTCTTTTCATCCTTGAGGACCCTATAAGGAAGTTGCATCTCTATATAGTATTTATCATGTTTTTTATATTTGTATATCTTTGTTTGAAAGGGCATATCGATAGGAATATATCCTATGTAAGCATCTATATTGAGCGTCTCTTTGAGAACACTTCTTTGCTCTTCTATCGCTTTTTGTACATCATCATAGGTTGCAAAAAGGTAATTGGCTTGCTCTATAATATTGTTTTTAGATTGTCTATCAACATTGTAGGTGATATATGTATAGAGTATAGTAGAGAAAAAAACTAAGAGTATCGCCATCGCGATACTAAGTTTTAGTAGAAACTGGACCCTTATGCTTTTTTGGGAAAGCAAAACCTATAACCTCTTCTTCTAACTGTCTCTATCGTTGTGATGTTAAGAGGTTTGTCCATTTTTTGTCTTATTTGGTTGATTGCAACCTCTATAACATTTGGGGTAACAAGTTCAGGCTCTTCCCATATAGCATCAAGGAGTTGCTCTTTTGAGATGATCTGATCTTTGTGAAGTGCAAGGTGAGTAAGGACTTCAAACGGTTTTCCTTTAAGCTCTATCTCTTCACCGTCATAGATGATCTTTTCCTCTTCAGGATTGATGATGAGATTTTCAACTTCTATGATATTGGTACCGCCAAATCTAAGTTTTGCTTCAATTCTCACAAGAAGAATTTCAAAATCAAACGGTTTTTTGATATAGTCATCAGCACCTGCTCTGAGTGCTTCAATCTCACTCTCTTTGTCATCTCTTGCTGAGAGCATTATAATCGAAGTTTTTGGAGCATTTGCCTTAATATCTTGGATGATATCAACTCCATTGCCGTCAGGAAGCATCCAGTCTAAAAGCACTAAATCGTAGTTTCTAATCTCGAGAAAATACTTTCCGTCACTAAGATTTTCTGCTACATCATTTTGGTAACCAAAGCTTTTAAGCCCATCAGACAGCGTTTTACTTAATGTAACTTCATCCTCTATAATCAATATTCTCATCGTTGGCTCCAAATGTTGTTTTTTTAAGATTTGTTTAATTATAGCAAAAAAATAGAGAGTTTGGAAAGTAAATCGTTAAAATTTCCACTTTTTACTTACGCCGACTTGGCAATTTGAGATAATATCCGGCTTTATAAGTCTTATTTGAAGCTTTTTGATGTTTGGGTAACTTTTTTTAATAATGGATTTTAGTCCTTCGAGGGCATTTTCAAGCAGTGTATATTTTTGCTTTGCAATATCCGCTTCTATCTTAGCGATGATTTCTGCATAGTCTATAAAATCTTTTCTGTTTTTTTGTTTATAGTCTATCTTGATATCAGCGATAAGTTTTTGGGAGGCTGTTCTCTCTTTTTTGAGTATCCCTATGATGGCATCGATTTCTAGATCTTTGATATGAATTCTCATCAAATCACTCTTGTTTCTTCTTTTTTAAGAAGTTTTTTGATGTTTGGGATATGTTTATAAAGGACAACCCAGGCGATAATCCAAAGTGGTGCATGTGCCATATGTGGCATCAATATATAACTCGCTATGATTAAAACACTGAGTGCAACAAGTGATGAGACGGAGGATACTTTGAGTGCTTTTGCGCTTATAAACCATGCCACAAGTGCTATAAGGGTAGGCAAGGGCAATAAGATGATAAGCACTCCAAATGCAGTCGCTACTCCTTTGCCGCCTTCAAAGTTGAGATAAGGTGAAAAACAGTGTCCTAGCACACTGAGTACCGCTATCGTCCAGAGCGCATCCTCTCCAGCTCCTAGAACCATCGCCATAAGAAGAATGAGCGCCCCTTTAAGTGCATCAAGAAGGAGCGTGATGACACCTAATCTTTTAGCCAATGAGGGGTCTTTCTCTTTGACAACTCTAAGTACATTCGTTGCTCCGATATTGCCGCTTCCTGCTTGTTTGATATCCACACTTGCAAAAAATTTTGCCAACAGATAACCAAAAGGAATACCTCCTATAAGGTAGGCACTTATATAAAAAATCAAATTTTGATTCAAAAATTCCATCGTCTCTCCTTGGTGCAATTTTATCCTATTTTTGATAAAATAGTTTCACTATAAAAGGATTGACGAAAGTTGTAAGGGCAAGAATGGACTATAAAAAAGAGATAGAGAGACTAAAAAAAGAGCTCAGCGTAACTGTGGTGGCACACTATTATCAAAGAGATGAGGTCTTTGAATTGGCAGATATCACAGGCGATTCACTAGAGCTTGCTAGAAAATGCAAAGAGGACGCAAGTGAGTGGATCGTCTTTTGCGGTGTTGGGTTTATGGGCCAAAGTGTGAAAGTGGTAGCCCCTGAGAAAAGAGTATTGATGCCTCGCATTGCATGCTGTGCTATGGCAAAGATGATTGATGGAGCTTGCTTCGATGATAGTGTTGCTTACATGGTAGAGCACGGCATAAAAAAAGAAGATATCTTCCCTATAACGTATATCAACTCTGATGTTAGCGTTAAGGCAAAAGTTGGCGAGATGGGTGGACTCGTCTGCACAAGTTCAAATGCTTACAAAATCATAGAGCATGCACTTGAGAGCAACAAGAAGATTCTCTTTGTACCTGATAGATGCTTAGGGCAAAATTTTGCTATCTCTATGGGGCTTCAAAGCTGTGTTATAGGCGAGGGTGAATGTGATGTTCAAAATAGTGATATCATCTGTTTCAATGGGTTTTGTTCGGTGCATCAGCTCTTTACTCCTAAAGATGTTGCATTTTTTAGACAAAAGTATCCGGGTATCAAGATAGCAGTGCATCCTGAGTGTGATCCAAGCGTCACGGCACTTGCTGATTTTGTCGGCTCTACCTCCCAACTTATCACTTATGTCGATTCGCTTGATGTGGATCAAAAAGTAGCTGTCGGCACGGAGTATAATCTAGTGCATAGAATGCGAGAAAAAAATACCTATGTCCTCTCTTCTACAAAACCGGAGTGTCCGACGATGAATGAGACAACACTTGAAGATCTCTATACAACACTCAAATCCATAGAAGATAATGCGCCTATCAACGAGATAGAAGTTGATGCGCATACAAGAGAGTATGCCAAGTTGGCATTGGATAGAATGTTAGCAATCAAATAGGAGAAGCATATGCACAAAAAGAGTTTTATTCGTCAAGTTGTGAGTGAAGATATCGGCAGAGGTGATCTCTTCTCCTTTTTTGGCAGATCCAAGGAGACAAAAGCATATGTTCTAGCAAAAAGCAGCGGAGTGTTTGCTTCGAGAGAATATGTGAGTGTTTTTGAAGAGCTCTATCCTATAAAAATCATATGGCATATCGAGGATGGTGATCATTTTAAAGCAGGTGATAAGCTGCTCCATATCACGGGTGATAGCATGACACTTCTCTCCTTGGAGCGTTCGATTCTCAATATCATCTTGCATGCAAGCGGGATTGCGACTTTGACAGATACCTATTGCAAGGCGATTGAAGGTAGTGGCGTCAAGTGTGAGAGCGTAGAGATGGCGCAAAGAGCGATGGAATTGGGTGCCGATATCGTCATGTGTGACAATATGAATATCGACGATATGAAAAAGGTAATTCACTATAAAAACGCCAACTATCCGCATATACTCATCGAGGCAAGCGGTAATGTTACGCTTGATACTATAGGCGATATTGCCAAATGCGGCGTTGATGCGATTTCAACGGGAAGCATCATCCATCAAGCAACTTGGGTAGATATCTCCATGAAGATAGATATCTAATTTTACTTCCGATAAAGTTCATTTTCGGCATCATTACATTCTAAATCTTATCGATAATAAAGGGCTTTTTGTGAAAAAATTTATAAGATAACCGTAAAAGATGATACGGCACTTAAAAGTTTTGAACTTATAGCAAGTGACGGGAAGACGCAAGTGCTTCTTTCTCAGGGTGGATTTGCTCCAAATAGTCGTAGTGGAGAGCTTAATGCCGTTTATCCAAAAGGTGCATTAGATGCAGAAGCGAAGCATCTAAAATTGAAGATTATTGTAAGAGATGCAAGTTTGTGGAACTTCCTTGGCGGTAATGAGAGTGTAAAGATTGTCGATATCAATGTTGATAAAAAAAGACCTCTTGTGGAGTTGTTATCAAATTCGTACTCTATCACTCAAGGAGGCAGTGCACTTGTTGTTTTTAAAGCAAGTGATGAAAATCTAGAGAGTGTTTATGTTGATATCGGAATAAAACAGTTTCAAGCTGCACCATACAAAAAAGAGGGCTATTATGCAGCCTTGGTTGCTTGGCCTTTTTTAGAGAAGGATTTCAAAGCAGATATTATTGCGAAAGATAGAGCAAAAAATATCTCTCAAAGTCATATTCCATTTTACCTCAAGAGCAAAGAGTATGCCGTCTCTTGGATCAAACCAAGTGACAGTTTTATCGATGGCAAGATAGCCGAACTTGCATCGCAAAATAAAGAGGCAGACACAATCACTGATAGATTTGATCGACTTCGATTTGTCAATGAGACGATGCGAATAGCCAATGAAAAGCTTATAGAGAAAAAGACATCAGGTGTTGACCAAAAGATTCTAAGCAAGTGGAGCATCAAGCCTTTTTATCCGTTAAAAAATGGAGCAAAAGTTGCAAATTTTGGCGACACAAGACACTACTACTATGATCCTGAAACAAAAAAAGAGATATCACTTTCATATCATGTCGGAATCGATCTTGCGAGCGTTAAAAATGCTCCGATAGTATCGACAAATGGAGGGAAAATTGTCTTTGCAGGCAACAATGGGATATATGGTAATATGCCGGTAATTGACCATGGAATGGGGCTCTATACGATATATGGTCATTGTAATGAGATATTTCATAAAGATGGAGATATGCTAAAAGCGGGCGATATCATAGCAACTACGGGAATGAGTGGTTTAGCACTCGGAGATCATCTCCATTTTGGAGTTTTAGTTCAAGGTATTGAAGTAAGACCGGAGGAGTGGATGGATAAAAATTGGATCAAGCTCAATATCGATAATGTATTTGAGCAGGCAGGTGTACGATAAGCTTTCCACACTTTTTTCACAAATGTTTGTTAATATCTTTGTAAAAATAATAAAAATATACTATAATTAAGCAATTTTACTTGAAAGCCCTTTGGGGTAAAGTATTTCAAGGACATTAATGAAACAAAGAACTATTAATAAACCTGTTGAAGCTGTTGGGATTGGATTACATAAGGGAGAGCCTATTCGATTGAGGCTAGAGCCTTTGCAAGCAGATAGCGGTATCGTATTTTATAGAGAAGATATAGCTCTGTCTATACCTCTAGCTCCCTCTAGTGTCATCGATACAAGAATGGCAACGGTTATAGGTAATGATAAAGGTTTTATCTCTACAATCGAGCATTTTTTATCGGCACTTTATGCCTATGGAATCGATAATCTTAGAGTCATCGTTGATGGTAATGAGATGCCTATCATGGATGGCTCAGCCATATCATTTTGTCTCCTTTTAGATGAAGCAGGCATCAAAGTACTTGATGAGCCTAAAAAAGTAATCAAGATAAAAAAAGCCATTGAGATCAGAGAGGGTGATAAATTTGTGAGGCTTGCCCCTGCCGAGGATGCAACTTTTGATTTTGAGATAGATTTTGCACACCCTGCTATCGGACGCCAGTCGCATAGTTTCGATTTTGACACGAAAACATTTGTAGAGGAGATATCAAGAGCGCGTACATTTGGATTTGCAAAAGATATCCAGTATCTACAGAGTCAAAATCTAGCTCTCGGGGCAAATCTTCAAAACGCTATAGGTTTAGACGATCATAAGATACTCAATCCCGAAGGACTCCGTTTTGAGAATGAGTTTGTGCGCCATAAGATACTTGATGCAATGGGTGACATGATGGTAAGCGGACATAACATCTTAGGAAAATACGAATCATTTGCGGGAAGTCATAACCTCAATTATCAACTGACTTCAAAACTTCTTGCGCAGAGCGACTCTTTTGATTTTGTCGTTATGGATAGCGAGTCAAAAAGTAGAGAGTTTGCAAAAAGTTTCGCCTAGATACGATATCGTCGTCGTTGCTATATCTTCTCCGATTTTAGTAGGACTGTATCTCGAAGATGAACTTGTTGAGAGTATGTCGCGCGAGGGGATGTGCTCGGATGTGTTGCTTCCTATGCTTAAAGATTTGATAGAGAGGTACGAGATAAACTCTATCATCTATGCAAGAGGTCCGGGAAGCTATATGGCGATCAAGATAGCGTATGTTACGCTTAAAACTATAGGATTGGCAAAAGATATAGAGATAAAAGGGTGTAGTGCTTTTTTGTTTAATGAGAATAATCCCATAAAAGCAATGGGAAATTTGTACTTTGTCAAAGAAAAAG
>JARROQ010000034.1:10736-26139 GCA_037383745.1 Sulfurovaceae bacterium | reverse complement strand
TTGATTGGACAAGCAAATTGCCAACAAGAAAAGGCTTTGAAGCGCTCTCTTTTGATGCATTGCCAAATGGCTTTACAAATGCAGGCGAAGAACTTAGAGGCTATATGCTCAAACAAAAATCAACAAAAGCAAAAGCGTTCGAGGTTGAAAAACCTGATGAGAGCTATAAGCTAGAAGGCGAGATTGCTTATAGATGCAATCCACAAAGACAGTTTAATGACTTTACAAACAGAGCGCATCAAATCTTTGAGCCGTTTGCTCTGTATGTGAGTGAAGCGAAAGCACAAACTTTAGGTAAAAAAGTAAAAGTGGAGATAGATGATGTATCTCTTGAGTTGCCTGTCGAGATCGATGCTAAAATGAGCGGTGATGTGGTAAAAGTTCCTGACTTTTTAAGTTCAAAAGAGATCTATCCACTTTTTAATGCGGGCAGATTTAAACAAGTTAAGATAAGCGAGGTATAAGATGGATCCATCAATTTTAGGAACAATAATAAAGATAGTTTTGGTTCTTGCGATCGTTTCGGCTTTAGCCGGATTTGGTACATATTTGGAGCGAAAAGTATTGGCATATATGCAACGCCGTATGGGGCCTACTCATGTTGGGCCATTTGGGTTACTTCAAATAGTTGCTGATGGGATCAAGCTCTTGACAAAAGAGGATATCATCCCGCAAAATGCAAATAGAATCATATTTATGATAGCGCCTGCAATAACAGCAGCTACAGCATTTGTTGCACTCTCAGCCGTGCCACTCTTTCCGACATTTACAATTCCCGCATCTTTCCCTCTTATCGGTGGCGCAATTGTTCCTTCGGTTATTGCGGATATCAATATCGGGATACTCTTTATGCTTGGTGTAATGGGATCCGGACTCTATGGCCCACTCTTAGCCGGTATGGCACAGGCAAATAAATGGGGGATCTTAGGTTCAGCGAGAACGGCAGTACAATTTTTGAGTTATGAAGTTATCACGGGACTCTCTTTGCTTGCCCCTATTATGCTTGTCGGTTCGCTCTCACTTTTAAAGTTTAATGAAGCACAAGAAGTTGGCGGAATAGGCTCATGGATTCTTTGGCAACAGCCGGTTGCGTTTGTACTCTTCTTGATAGCCGGTTTTGCAGAGACCAATAGAACACCGTTTGACCTTTTAGAGCATGAAGCTGAGATCGTCTCAGGGTATGCTACAGAGTATAGCGGTATGCGATGGGGGATGTTCTTTATCGGTGAATATGCAAATATGATTACTATCTCCATCATGGCTTCGTTGATATTCGTCGGCGGATATGCACCTTTAGGGTTTATCCCGGGATGGATTGCGATTATATTGAAGATATCATTCTTTTTCTTTTTGATGCTGTGGGTGAGAGCCTCTTGGCCACATGTAAGACCTGATCAATTGATGTGGTTTTGTTGGAAAGTGTTGATGCCTATAGCTGTAATCAATGTTATGATTACAGGCATTGTGCTCATGATATAAAAGGGGAGTTGTAGAGATGAATGAAAAACAAAAATATATAATGTTAGATCTTGGAGGCACTCCTTTGACGCCTTGGTGCAGATTTAAAAGAGTAGTAAAGAGAACTTTTAGGATAGAGCTCTTTGTCGGCCTTTGGGTAACCATCAGAGAGATGTTCAAAACTCTTTTTATGGGCAAAAGTCATACGACAAAATATCCTTTTGAGAAGATGCCGATTCCACCTAGATATCGAGCCATACATGATATGTTACGATTGCTTGAGAGCGGGCATTATAGATGTATCGGTTGTGGTCTTTGTGAGAAGATATGTATCTCAAATTGCATTGCTATGGAGACACGATATGATGAGAACCAAAGAAAAGAGGTGAGTGAATATACCATCAACTTTGGTCGATGTATCTTTTGTGGGTATTGTGCTGAGGTTTGTCCTGAACTTGCTATCGTTCACGGTGCGAGATATGAGACCGCGAGTGAGCAAAGAGCAAGCTTTTCACTCTTTGAGGATATGTTAACACCAATAGATAGACTTAAAGAGCAAGAGGAGTTCGCGGGTTACGGCGCTCCAACACCATGGGCGGATAAAAATATCAAAAAAACGCCTTTAGCGTATTAATAGGAGGAGCTGATATGTTTGAACAAATTGCATTTTATTTTTTCTCTGTGGCAACGATTGTTTTGTTTCTCATCACGGCATTTAGCAAAAATGTGCTCTATGCTATGAGCGCACTCGCAGCAGGGATGGTTATGATATCCGGCTTTTTCTTTCTGCTTGGTGCAGATTTTTTGGGTGCGGTTCAGTTAGTCGTGTATGTCGGTGCAGTGATGGCACTCTATGCATTTGGGATGATGTTCTTTGATGCAACCAAAGATGTCAAAGAGAAAAATGCATCTACCACTTTGGTAGTTTTACTTGGCGGATCCGTGGCACTCCTCTTAACTTTGATATTTATAGCCCCTATTTTAGGAGCCAATATAGAAGCATCATACCCACCGTTAGAGGGTGCACCAAATCCTGAGTCAGTCGGGTTGATACTTTTTACAAAGTATCTCATCCCTTTTGAGGTGGCGGCACTTATGTTGCTTGTTGCGATGATAGCAGGGATTATACTAGCAGGTAAAAAGATGGATATATCTTTGACGGATATCGAAGAGGATATAGCTATATCAGAAGAAGAAGAGATGATCTTAGATGAAAAGGATGGGGAAAAATAATGATAGGACTAAATCACTACTTGATAATATCCGGTTTGCTTTTTGCGATAGGTTTGATGGGTGTTGTAAGAAGAAAGAATCTATTGATGCTCTTTTTCTCAACAGAGATTATGCTCAATGCTGCCAATATAGCCTTGGCGGCTGCGGGTCATTTTTACAATGATCTCTCAGGTCAAATGTTTGCATTTTTCGTGATTGCTATAGCTGCGAGTGAGGTTGCCGTGGGACTTGGGCTTTTGATTCTCATCTATAAAAAGAATGGTACGCTTGATCTTGATGATCTTGCTACGATGAAGGGGTAGGGATGGAAAATTTAGTATATATCGCACTCTTTGCTCCCTTTGTCAGCTCTCTTTTTTCATTGATGTTTGTCATGGTGCCAAAGCAGACATTCGTTGGCATCGTTGCATCGTTGCTTCTGTTTATATCATTTTTGGCATCAGCAACACTAGCATACCACATTGCAATGACTAACGAGGTAATCCATGTGACTATGATGGATTGGATTGTTGTTGGCGATCTCTCCATCCCTTTTGGTTTTGTAGCAGATCATGTGAGTGTAACGATGATGGTTGTTGTCTCTTTGGTTTCTACAGTTGTGCACATCTACTCTATCGGTTATATGGACCATGATAGAAGTTTTAACAGATTTTTCTCTTATCTTTCAGCATTTGTCTTTTCGATGATGGTGCTTGTTATGAGTGATAACTTTGCCGGACTTTTCATCGGTTGGGAAGGTGTTGGCGTCTGCTCATGGTTGCTTATAGGTTTCTGGTATCACAAAAAAGATGTCACAAGAGATATCAACCCATCTATCTCTCCTTCTTGGGCAGCAAATGAAGCATTTATCATGAATCGTATCGCTGACCTTGGTATGCTTGTGGGTATATTTATCATATTTTGGAATATAGGTTCACTCCAATATGATGAGGTATTCCCAAAACTCGCTGAACTCTCACCGGTAGTATTGATCACTGCAGCGATCGCACTCTTTATCGGTGCTATGGGTAAATCGGCACAATTTCCTCTCCATACTTGGCTGACTGATGCGATGGAGGGGCCGACACCTGTCTCCGCTCTTATCCATGCTGCGACCATGGTTACTGCCGGAGTCTTTTTGGTCATTCGTGCCAATCCACTTTTCGGGATGGAAGAGGTTGCCGGAGTAAGTTATTTCATCGCTTCACTTGGAACATTTGTTGCATTCTTTGCGGCGTCCATGGCACTTGTCAATAGAGATTTAAAAAGAATCATTGCATTTTCAACTCTCTCACAACTTGGATATATGTTTGCAGCAGCCGGACTTGGTGCGTATTGGATAGCACTCTTTCACCTTGCGGCACACGCATTTTTCAAAGCGCTTCTCTTCTTGGGTGCAGGAAATGTGATGCATGCTATGCATGATGAGCTTGATATCTTTAAGATGGGGGCTTTGCGTAAAAAGATGCGATGGACTTGGCTTTATATGGGTCTAGCGTCCTTAGCGCTTGCCGGCATCCCGCCCCTTGCAGGGTTTTTCTCAAAAGATGCGATTATTGAGAGTGCATTTAATGAAGGCAGTCTGATTCTTTGGGCAATGCTTGTGATTACTGCGGGGATGACTGCATTTTATAGCTTTAGACAGGTCTTCTTAACTTTTCATGGCGATGCACGCTATAAAGAATTTGGCATTCATCCACATGAGATGTATACATATGTTCTGATTGGACTAAGCCCACTTGCAATTTTAGCTGCCATTGCAGGGTTTGGAAAAGATTGGTTTGAGGGCTTTATCACAAATCTATTGCCGAAGTATGAGATGAGCGAACATACACATCACTTAGCAAACATACTTGGAGCTATAGTATTGGCATTTGCTGTCGGCGGGATACTCTTGGCTGCATTTAAATATATCAAAGGGTTAAAGAGAAGCGAAAAAACTGAGAATAGCTTCATCTATAGACTTTTATCAAATCAATATTATATACCGCAACTATATGCAGAGATGATATCAAAACCATATGCTGAACTTTCTAGTATATTTTGGAAAAGCATCGATATGAAAATCGTCGATGCGACTGTCGATGCGATAGCCAATGTGGTCTATAAAAGCGGTGATGAATCGAGAAAGATGCAAAGCGGTAATCTATCAAACTATTTAGCTTGGATGGTCTTTGGCGCAGTCGCACTGCTCATTGCAGCCTTGATTTCATCGGCGATAGGTTAAGGGAGAGAGAATGGATAATATTTTAAGTGTATTGATATTTTTTCCGGCGATTGCAGGATTGCTTGGATTTGTGATCGATAAGAACAGCATAAGGGCGTATGGTATCAGTGTAGCCGCTGTAGAATTTGCGCTCTCCTTGTTTTTATGGGCGACTTTTGATGGGACAAGTGCAGCAATGCAGTTTGTTGAGTTGATTCCTATCGTGCCTGATTTTGGGATAAGCTATTATGTTGCAGTCGATGGGATTAGTCTCTTCTTGGTCATCATGGCAACACTTATGACACTCATCGGGATTATAAGTATGAGCGTCAAGAATGAGATTAAAAATATGGTCATCACGCTTCTCTTTTTGGAGATGACAATGGTGGGTGTATTTGTCTCTTTAGATGTCATCGTCTTCTATCTCTTCTGGGAACTCTCTTTGGTGCCTATGCTCTATATCATCGGTGCATGGGGTGGGCCATTGAGAGTCTATGCAGCTATTAAGTTCTTCTTATATACCTTTACAGGCTCACTCATTATGCTTGTAGGTATCCTCTTCTTGGCGTTTACATATTATGATATCGTAGGGGTGTGGAGCTTTGCTCTGACTGATTGGTATCAATTGAAGATGGGTGTCAATGTGCAACTGTGGCTTTTTGCTGCATTTTTTATCGGGTTTGCTATCAAGGTACCAATGTTCCCCTTCCATACATGGTTGCCTTATGCGCATGGTCAAGCACCGACTATCGGTTCTGTTATACTTGCAGCCGTACTTCTTAAAATGGGAACATATGGATTTGTGCGATTCTCTCTCCCGCTCTTTCCTGATGCTTCGGTGATGATGATTGTTCCTATTGCCGTTATCGCTATTATCATGATCATCTATACAGCTATGGTTGCTTATGCACAAGAGGATATCAAGCAGGTTATCGCCTATTCATCTGTTTCACATATGGGGATTATCATGCTTGGGGCATTTGCTATGAATACACAAGGGATTAGTGGTTCGATATTTCAGATGCTAGCACACGGTATCGTCTCGGGTGCAATGTTTATGCTCGTGGGGATGATCTACGATAGAAGACATACGAAGCTTATGAGTGAGTTTGGCGGTCTCGCGCTTGTGATGCCACGCTATGCGATGATATTTGGTATCATGCTTATGGCATCAGTGGGATTACCGTTGACGATTGGTTTTGTCGGTGAGTTCTTAGTGCTCATAGGCTTTTATAAAGTCTCACCGATATTGACGATCTTAGCAGGTGCTTCGATCATCGTCGGTGCTGTATATATGCTCTCTCTTTTCAAAAAGACATTTTTTGGCGAGGTGACAAACGAGGAGAATAAAAAGCTTCTTGATATTGACGCAAGAGAGACTTTTTCGCTTGTTCCGCTTGTGCTCATAGTAGTTTGGTTAGGTGTCTATCCAACACCTATACTCAAGCCTATAGATGTTTCAGTCTCTAGTATGTTAGAGCTTATGGAAGCAAAAGCTGAGAGGCCAAAAACAAAAGAGCTTATCGCTTCTATGCGATCAGAAGATAAGGAGGAGAACTAATGTTGGGTCAAATTTCCATTACAATGCAAGAGCTTAATCTTCCAACTCTGATACCGATGCTGATAGCAGTTTGCGGTGGGTTACTTATACTTATAATTGATCTTATCAAAAATGATCTTCACAAATCTTTCTATGTTATGATGATGATACTAATCCTTTTCGTAGATTTCGGTTCTGTGCTCAGTTTGGTTGTCAATGATAGAGGTTTCTTTGACCTTATTTTAGTCGATGGTATCGCCATAGTAACACAGTTGCTTATCCTCGTTACTTCTATGCTTTTCATCCCGCTCGCACTTACATCAAAAAGATTCCATGAGTTCTCATATCCTGAGTTCTTTGCACTCTTTTTGTTTATGATTGCAGGTTTCCAATTTATGGTAACAAGCGACAATTTGATACTCATTTTTGTGGGCCTTGAGACAGCTTCCCTCTCTCTTTACACGCTCATAGCGATGCACAATAGAAGCAACTCTTATGAGGCTGCTGTGAAGTACTTTACTATGGGCGCCGTCGCAGCAGGATTTTTTGCGATGGGTTCAGCACTCATCTATGCGACAACGGGAAGTATAGAGCTTTATGCTATCAAAGATGTTATCGGGGATCGTTTAAATGAGCCGGGATTATCAGCGGTTATCATAACCGGTGGCGTATTGCTTCTCGTCTCTTTTGCATTTAAGATATCACTCTTCCCTTTCCATACTTGGGTGCCGGATGTGTATGAGGGTGCGTCTGCACCACTTGCCGGCTATATGTCGATAGTGCCGAAGATTGCGACATTTGTTGTTGCACTCCGTATATTTGGAACTTATATTGATCTTGGTATTGAGCCAATTAGAGTTATCATCTTAGTGCTTGCAGTATTGACGATGACACTTGCAAATATCATGGCACTTGTGCAAGAAGATGTCAAAAGAATGCTTGCATACTCATCTATCGCACATGCGGGGTTTGTTATGTCGGCGCTTGCGCTTGGGACAACAAAAGGGGATGTGAGTATATTTGTCTACTATACGCTCTTTATGTTTACAAATCTCGGAGCCTTTACAATGCTTTGGATATCAAGACATAAAAAGAGACGCTATAGTCTTAGATTTGACCATCCGTATGAAAAATTTGCAGGTCTTATCAAGGTGATTCCTATGGGCGCTGTAGTAATGGCACTCTTTATGCTCTCACTTGCAGGCGTTCCGCCATTTTCTGTATTTTGGGGAAAACTCTATATTATGAGTGCCGCTGTCGATAAAGGGTATATTTGGCTTGCTGTCATTATGGGACTCAATAGTGCTATAGCAGCATACTACTATCTTAAACTCATTGTCTATATGTTCCTTAAAGAGCCAAATAAAGATATGAATACGGTTTATTATAACATCTCAAAACCGCTTATGGTAATCATAGGAATAGCAGTTATCGTTACCGTTACATCGGTATTTTTCTTCCAACAACTTCTCTCATATATCACCTATATGATAGATTATTCAGTTCTTTGATAACTCCTGATCGCACTTATGTGCGGCTTAGGGTTATCTCAGAATCTCTTCATATATACTATCGCATCCACCGCTTATCTTCTCTTTAAATTGTGTTTTATTGAAAGTATTTTGTCTTTTTGCAAGTTGTCTTGTGTGAATGGAGATGAGCGAAGCAAGCTTCTTTTCATCTATCTTATTTTCGATAAAATCAAGCGTCTCTTTGATCCCTATAGCTTTCATGCAATGAGGTTCAATCCCATACTTCCCTTTGAGATAACTCACTTCTTCTACAAGCCCATCTTGTAACATCATCGCTGTTCTTTTTTCTATGCGATTTATAAGGTACTCTTTTTCTACACTTATCTCATAGATAGGGAGTCTATCCTCTATGATAGGTTGAGGCGGATTTTGCTCAAAATAGAGACTCGGAGCCATCTTGGATGCGACATAGATTGCAAGTGCTTTTTCTATCCTATAGCGATCATTGCTCGCAATTTTAGAGGTATAGTGTGGATCAATTTTTAAAAGCAACTCATAGGCTTTTTGTTTATCTTGGAGTAGATGCGTAACATAAGCTTGCTCTTCTTCATTAAGTTTTGGTGTGTTGCTGATACCTTTTAGGAGCGTTTGAAGATAAAAACTCGTCCCTCCGACGATAATGAGTGTCCTATTTTTTTCTCGAGCTTTCTTGTAAACTTCTCTATAAAGTTGTACATATATTGTCACATCAAAAGGCTCATTGGGATAGATAAGATCGACCCCATAATGTGTGATGCCATCCATCTCTTCTTTGGTCGGTTTAGCTGAGGCGATATCGATCTCTTTATAGATGGCGAGTGAATCAAGCGAAAGAATATCTGCATCAAGCTCTTTTGCTATCTTGATTGCAAGTGCGCTTTTACCGCTTGCAGTTGGCCCTATGATTGCTAATTGTTTTGGATGATTATACATAAGTGTAATGATAACATAATAAATATCTTATGCTATAATTCATTCAAAAAAAGAGCGGTAATGGGACAAAAAACACTCCATCTAGTGAGTTTGGGATGTACAAAAAATCTAGTCGATAGCGAAGTAATGCTCGGCAAGTTAAGTCAATACAAAGTAGTTGACGATCCTAGCAATGCCGATGTCATTATTGTCAATACTTGCGGTTTTATAGAGGCAGCGAAAACGGAGTCTCTAGAGACTATTATGGAGTTGCACGCTTTGCGAAAAAGAGACTCTCTGCTCGTAATGAGCGGCTGTTTGAGTGAGCGCTATAAAGAGGAGCTTCAAAAAGATTTGAGTGAAGTTGACATATTTACAGGCGTTGGCGATTATGACAATATAGACAGGTTGATAGAGGCGAAAAAGAGCAGCTACTCCCCCAGTGTTTTTTTAGCAAACGAGGATGTGCCAAGAGTTATCACAGGCTCAAGCTATCATGCTTATATCAAGATTGCAGAGGGGTGCAACCAATCATGCTCATTTTGTGCCATTCCAAACTTTAAAGGCAAACTCCACTCAAGAGGGATTGACTCGATTGTCAAAGAGGTCAAGTCTTTAGTTGCAAGAGGCTATTGGGATTTTAGTTTTATCTCACAAGATAGCTCAAGTTATGGCAGAGACTTAGGGCTCAAAGATGGGCTCGTAGAACTTATCAAAGCAGTGGAGAAGATAGAGGGAGTTCAAAATGCAAAGATACTCTATCTCTATCCGAGCACGACAACATTTGCACTTATTGATGCGATTGCCGATTCGTCTCTTTTTCAAACCTACTATGATATACCTATCCAACATAGCGATGACGGAATGCTCAAAACCATGAAGCGAGGCTTTGGAGAGACAAAGACGAAAGGGCTTTTAGAGTATATGCGCTCAAAATCAAACGCTTTCATAAGAAGCACTTTTATTGTGGGTCATCCCGGTGAAGACGATGAGGCATTTGAGAGATTGTGTGAGTATGTAGAGGATTTTGGGTTTGATCGATTCAATGTATTTGAATACTCTAACGAAGAGGATACCACGGCTTTTAGTATGGAGCAGGTAGAGTCAAAAACTATAGCTAAAAGAGCTAAAAGATTAGGAGCAATCGCAAGAAAGAGTGTCAAGGCATCTTTGGAAAAATTGGTTGGTACAGAGATAGAGGCAGTGATTGAAAAAGAGAGCAGTGAGCATGAGTATCTCCTTAGCGCAAAGCCGCTGAATTGGGAGCGAGAGATTGATGGCGAGATACTTATCAATGATAGCTCAGATATGCAGATCGATTTCGGCAAAAGATACCGCATCTATATTAGTGAGCTCGATGCAGGTGTCAATTTTGACATCGCTATTGTTGATTATGGCATCAGAGAGCAGAGTGCTCAAGAGGTGGCTTATGCTAAAGAGTTAGCAAAAATGTACAAACTCAACTGTTTTGAGATTAAAGCTCCAAAGTTTACAAATAATTTTGAGGCAAATGCCAGAGCATTTCGTTATGCTTTCTTTGAAGAGCTCATAGCAGAGCATGGATACGATATTTTACTCACAGCACACCAGCTCAACGATAAGCTTGAATGGTTTTTGATGCGGCTTACAAAGGGTTCGGGAGTATGTGAACTTATAGGCTTAGAGGCACAAGTACAAAAAGAGGGGTACATCATATCGCGTCCACTCTTGGAGCATACAAAAAGTGAGCTTCTAGAATACCTAGAAGCAAACGATCATAGATACTTCATAGATGCAACCAATAGTGATGAGAGTTATGAGAGGAACTTTTTTAGAAAGCACTATAGTGATGCCCTGCTTGCAGAGTTTCAAGAGGGGATTAAAAGAAGTTTGAGTTACATAGAGGAAGATTGTTGCAAATTGCAAAGCGGTTATAGGCTTTTGTATGCCGATAAAGAGCTTAGAGTGCTTAAAATCGATGATGCGAGGGTTAGGGTAAGTGCAGTAGATAAAACGCTCAAAAAGCTTGGTTATCTGCTAAGTAGAGCGCAAAGAGATGACATCGAAAAGAATGACTCACTTGTAATAGGTGGCAGTTGGGCTATTGAGACCTTTGATGAGAAGGTATTTATAGCCCCTTATCTTGATGTTACGCTTCCAAAAGAGTTCAAAGAGCTTTGTAGGGGTGCTAAAATTCCACCTAAAATCCGACCTTACTGTTTTAATCAAAAGATTGAGATAGCAGAGATACTCAACTCTTTTTAGTCAGTGGATGCGCCTTGAGGTACTCCTCGAGTTTTTTACTATCGGCTAGTTTTGTATATATTTGGGTTGTTGCCATGGTTGCATGCCCTAAAAGTTCACTCACATCAGCTATTCTTGCACCGCTATTGAGAAGATGAGTTGCAAAAGAGTGCCTGAGTTGATGCGGTGTTGTCTTGATGCCGTGTGCTTTAAATATATTGGTGATTTTATATCGAAGCTGTCCACTATTAAGAGGAGCATTATTTTTTTCAAAAAGATATTTCTTTGGTTTGTAGGTATCGATATAAGTATCGATGACTGATTGCACTTCGGCAACGAGAGGAAGTTCTCTCATTTTATTGCCTTTGCCGTGTACTTGTGTCCAGTGATCTTTGATATCTTCAAGTTTTAAACTTGAGAGTTCACTAATCCTCAATCCTAAGCCATAGAGCATATATATAATGGCTTTTTGTTCCAAATCGGCACTCTGGAGTACCTCTTGGATATAATTTTGCTCAATCGGTTTTGGAAGTGTTTTTGGTACCTTTATTGACTCGCTAGGGTAGATGATGACATGCATATTTTTCTGCTCATTTAAAAATTTGACAAAAGAGCGTATGGCACTGAGTTTTTTTGCGATTGTCTTTTTGCTATTTTTGAGTATCTTGTGTCTAAATGGAGTGATATTGAGTGTAGTCACACCTTCTTCTTTTTCAAAGGTGGCATATTCAAGCATCTGCTTGAGCGCTATCTCATAGGTGGTGATAGATGTTTCGCTATACCCTCTGATATCCCAAAGGTATTCTAAAAAATCTTCACTCAGTTTTAAAAATTGCTCTTTCATCGCTCACTTCTTATGCTATCGTGTACCTCATCATAGCATCTTTGAGGATCTTTTTTGCTTCTTCTTCGCTCTTACCACCTATATCTATACTTTGTGCAAAAAACTCTACTCTGCTAAAGGGTTTGGGGATGATAAATTTATCCCAGCTTTTAAGCTGCCAATAACTGCTTGCTTGGTAACTCATGATAAAAATCGGCAGATTAAGTTTTTGTGCTAAAGCGATGATGCCATCCCCTAGAGTGTGTCTTGGACCTCTAGGTCCATCAGGAGTGATGAGAACCTCTTCGCCTCTCTTAAGTCTTTTAAAGGCTTCTAGAAATACTCTAGAGCCTCCTTTTGAGCTTGAACCACGAATTGCTTTGATATCTAAAAACGAGAGCGTTTGTGCGATGATCTCTCCGTCAAAATGTTGGGAAATCATCGCATTAGAAATATTTTTTGGATGCAGTTTTCTATAGGCTTGCGGGCTAAAGAGAAGCTCCCCATGCCAGCATGTACAAAGGTATTGTTTCTCTTTTTCTATAACCTCAGAAAAGTTAAAATGCTTTCTTGTTGTAAGCCATAAAAAACGCATAAGCATGTAGATTATCGTAGGCGCAACTAAAAGGATAAGTTTTTTAGAAAAGCTAACTTGCATCAATCACCTTACCGTGAAGTAGACTTCTTGATATTTTTGTGATTATAACATCTTTTATCTCGCCCAAAAGTGCTTCACCGCCATCAACAAATATAAGCTTTCCATCATCTGATCTTCCGGCTATCTTTCCATTTGGTTTGAGCTCATCAAAATAGACCTCATGGATTGTGTTAAGTTGCGCCTCCATAATGTTATCAAGTATCTCTGTGTGTTTTGATTGGAGGTGTGTCAATCTTCGCGAAGAGGTTGCACTCTCAACCTGATTGTCAAAATTCGCTGCTAGTGTGTGTGGTCTTGGGGAGTAGATAAAAGAGAAGAGTTGATCAAATCGTACTTTCTCTAGTACATCCATAGTATGTTCAAAATCTTCTTCACTCTCACCCGGAAAGCCGACGATGATATCGGTTGATATGGTAGTATTTGGCGCTAGTGCGCGGATACGCTCACACCTATCTAAAAACCACTCTTTCGTATACCCTCTTTTCATTGCTTTGAGTATTTCGGTGGAGCCGCTTTGAAGCGGGACATGAATCTGCTTACATATCTTTGGATTTGTTGCAAACTCTTCTAAGAAAGCATCGTCCATATGAAGTGGATGCGGAGAGGTAAAGCGGATACGCTCTAGACCTTCTATCTCGCTCACTGCCTTTAAGAGCTCTGTGAAGTTTGCTATCTCGCTCTTGTTTGTAAACCTTCGCCCGTAATTGTTGACATTTTGTCCAAGAAGCATCACCTCTTTTGCTCCATTTGCAACTGACTTTTGAATCTCGGAGATGATGAGATTTGAAGGGATGGATACCTCTTCTCCCCGCGTAGTAGGAACGATACAAAATGCGCAAGATTTATCACACCCCATAGAGATGTTGACCATTGCCTTATAGGGGTTAGAACGGTATTCTTCGAAGATATAGCTACTCTCATCATAATCCGTATCGATAGCAACAGCATGTTTACGCTCAAGAACCTCACTGATTTTCGATACATTTCTAGCACCTAACACAAAGTCGACAAATGGGGCTCTTTTGATGATCTCTGCACCCAAATGACTCGCCGTACATCCACATACACCGATCTTGGCTTGTGGTTTTTTTGTTTTAGCAAAGACGCCAAGCTCAGAGAAAAGTTTTGCAACGGGCTTTTCTCGAACAGAGCAGGTATTGATGATGATTAAATCGCTTTTGGTGATATCGTCTGTGAGTGTGTAGTTATGTTTTTTTGAGAGTTCTGCTATGAGATGTTCTGAATCTCTCACATTCATAGCACAACCAAGCGTTTCTATGTATAGTTTTTTCCCCATAAGTTATTGGATGATGTGAACTTCGTATATAAACTCCCCTTCATCAAGTCCATATTTTACCTCTCTAAGATAGACGCTATAGCCTTTTTCTTCAAAATATTCTATGGCATCTTTGAGGTCTTTGTGTGAATTTTCTTTGTCAAAATAAAATATTGATGTATTTTCCAGTTCTTCTTCTATCGTTTTCAAATCTACGACTTTTGGTTTTGCTTTGAGTGTTGTTCTCGCTAGCTTAAGCTTCATATGGCTCTCCCTTTTTGTTTGGAATTATCTTCCTATGCTAGGGGGATTATACTTTATTTTCAGTAAAGTTTTGTTTAGCTATAATATAATCCTTCAAAGATAAGAATCCAAAAGCTCTCTTAATGTTGTTAATCATTTTTGATTGTTATGTTTGGAATAAAAGGAAAAATATTGGAAAAGATTTTAGATACGGTTGAAGCTATAGCTGTCGAAAAAGGCATAACAAAAATACAAGCCATCGATGCATTTAAAGAGGCGTTGATTCAAAGTGCAAAAAGACTTACTTCTAGAGACACGACTTTTGAAGTAAAGATAGATTATGACACAAAAAACTATACACTTGTTAAGGTTGTCACTGTTGTTGAAGAGGGAGACCCAAAGTTAGAAGAAGAGCCCGCAAGTTATATGAGCTTAAATGAAGCCAAAGAGTATGATGAAGAGATTGAACTCGGCGATCAGCTTAAGAGTGATTTTAACCTCGAAGATTACGGTAGAACAGCTTCCGCAAATCTCTTTAAAGAGCTTGAGTATCATATCCAAAGAATGATAGAGCAGAGTATTTTGGATAAGTACAAAGAGATGGTTGGCACGATAGTAATTGGTGTTGTAAATAGACTCGATAGTGAAGATAATACTTATGTTGAGATAGGGGAGTTGAGTGGAATTTTGAGCCTTAGAAACCGTATCAAAGGTGAGAAGTTTAAAGCGGGTGATACGATTAAGGCACTTTTGAGATATGTAAGTATCGATCCAAAATTTGGCCTTTCTCTTGAACTGAGCAGAACATCACCAAAATTCCTAGAAGAGCTTCTTAGAAAAGAGGTTCCTGAGATTGAAGATGAGTCTGTTGAGATTGTCAGTTGCGCTAGAATCCCCGGAGAGAGAGCCAAGATAGCATTGACATCCAATCAGGCCAATATTGACCCGATCGGTGCAACTGTTGGGGTCAAGGGTGTACGGATCAATGCCGTAAGTAATGAACTTATAGGTGAAAATATAGATTGCATCGAATACTCTATCATCCCGGAAGTGTATATCACGAGAGCATTGAGCCCGGCGATTGTCCAACATGTCAAAGTAGAGGACAAAAAAGCAATCGTCTCTATCACCCAAGATCAAAAAGCAAAAGCGATTGGTAGAAGCGGTATCAATATACGGCTTGCTTCGATGTTGACAGGCTACTCTATAGAACTAGAAGAGGTTGAGGGTAGAGTCAATGAGTTTAGTGAATCAGGAGATATCCAAAAAACAAAAGATACTTCAGCGCTCGAAGAGCTCTTTAGATAGTTATTTTTTAAAATTAGGATTGAGCTTATAGAG
>JARROQ010000034.1:0-10673 GCA_037383745.1 Sulfurovaceae bacterium | reverse complement strand
CTCTTGAGTATATCTATCGTAAGGGAGCGAATATAGAGTGTTAAAGAGCCAAACCCCACGAAGATCATAACAGACACGGGAAGCGTCAGATGATAGACTCTATCGATATACCAACTCAGCGTTCCTGCTTCGACTTCAAAATCATTGAGCCCGCCTATTGGGAAGAGTTCAAATTTGTATGCAAGAAAAAGTATAAAGAGGAGCGCAAGATAAAATGATGGGGTGGAGTAGCTTAGGAGTGAGAGTTGTTTGATTCTTTTTGAGGTTGTTTCGCTCCCCAAAGCGCTTTTTACTCCCAACCAAAGAGCAAGCCAAAATATGGCAACCATTGCTGCAATATTCATCCCCAATGTGATAGCAAGTCTTGATTTTATCTCATCCATAACACTTAAACCACTCGCAAAAGAGATCCCAAAATCTAGCAGAGTAATTGACTTGAGCCATAGGACATATTGGATAATGAGAGGCTTATCAAGACCGTAAACTCGTTTAAGGTGTTCGATTGATTCCGGTGTCATATTTGGGTTGAGCACGCCTGCACTAAAAAAACTATTGGGTGCAAGATGAATCATAAAAAAAGATATAAGTGAGATAAGAAAAAGCATCAGCAGGAGATAAAAGGCTTTTCTAAGAATCAGTTTTGTCATAAGCAATTATAACAAAAATCCCCTCAAGAGAGGGGTTTAAAAGGAAGTTTTATTTGAATCTCTATTTAGAAAGAAGCGCTTATTGTTCCAACGATATGGTCTTGATCGTCAGCAGATCCACTATCAGCATTGAAATCAGTATAAGCAATGCTTACTTCAAATTTATCGAATGCCTTTGAGAGTGAAACGATGTAGTTACTTCCTGTATCTTCATAATCACCATAAGAAGCTGAGATACCAAAGTCCATAGGCAACGCATAACTTGTATCTACTTGCCAGTAGTCAAGTTTATCAGCCCCGCTTGGAACATCGATAGCCGCATAATATTTTGCGCCCATTTCAAAATCACCGAATGCTTTGCTAAGACCCACGTAAGCTTCAGCAAAATTAAGTGCATCTGTATTGTGTGGATAAGCATATTCGATTACACCCACATCATAGCCGATACCAAATGCTTCACCCGCGTATCCTGCATATACATCAAGTTCCATAGACTCATCATAAGTAGAACCAAATTCAACATTTGAACCCCAAACACCTACATAAAGACCTTTGTAACCGAGGTCAAATCCGCCTTGAATCGCAGGAGAGTTGTCAGTTTGTGTCATACCTCTCCATACATAATTTGATGTTAAAGCAACATTTGCACTAAGCTCAAGACCAGACTCGCTCGCTACCGGAGCTTCTACGATTGGCTCTACCGGATCGATGTCTCCCCCTGCGAAAAGTACTGTACTAAGTGCAGCTGCTGCAACTAAACCTAAAGATATTTTTTTCATCATTTTCTCCTTGAATTTTTTTGATGTCCCACAGTATAGCAATAAAATAAACAGTTTTTTATGCTCATTATGATTAAAAAATAGGCAGTTTATTAAAAAAAGGAGTTTATTTGGGGAGAGAGATAAGTTCTAGAAAATCTTTAGCATTGAGTGAAGCACTTCCGACGAGCACACCATCAACATTATTGATTTTTGCGATTTGCTGTATATTGTTACTATTTACACTTCCGCCGTACAGCAGGGGTGCTTTTGTAAGTTCTCTAAGGGCATTATGAGTTGTGCTAATCTCATCTATAGTAGCACTTTTACCTGTTCCTATCGCCCAGATAGGCTCATATGCGATCATGATTTTGTCATAATTTGTATCAATACCTTCAAATTGCGCACTGAGGTACTCCAACACGGCACCATCACCACGCTCTCTGACTTCAGGGGGCTCGCCGATACAGTAGATGATTTCAAAATTATGTTCTTTAAAAAATTGAAACTTCTTTGCTATAAACTCTTGTGATTCACCTAAAATCTCTCTGCGCTCACTATGACCGATAATGATAGTGCGTATTGCAAACTCATCAAGCTGCTCTAAGCCTATCTCGCCCGTGTAGGCCCCATTTTGTGTCATATAGGCATTTTGTGCACCTATTTTTATAGGCTCTTTAGATGCTTGCAGTGCACTCGTCGGTGGAAAGATATAGACGGCATCATCTTCTAGAAGTGATCTCTCTGAAAGCAATACTTCAATATATTCACCGGTAGAAGCTCTGGTGTGGTTTGTTTTGAAGTTTGCTGCAAATATCATCTTAGAACCTCGACTCCGGGCAATACTTTTCCTTCGATAAGCTCTAAGCTTGCACCGCCACCGGTACTAACAAAGCTCATCTCCTCTATATCTCCGGCACGTGCAGTAACATCCGCAGTATCACCACCACCCACTATGGTCGTGGCATTGCTTTGCGCTATATGATGCGACATCATAATGCTCCCTTTGGAGAATTTATCCATCTCATAGACGCCCATAGGACCATTCCAGATAATCGTTTGTGCATCCCCAATTGCTTCTCTAAAAAGTCGTATACTTGCAGGTCCTATATCGAGTCCCATCCACCCTTTTGGTATCTCTTGGTTTGGAAGATATTTTATAATTGCATTTTGGCTATACTCATCAGCAACGATAAGATCAACAGGGAGATAAAATTTCACCCCTCTCTCTTCAGCCCTTGCCATAATCTTTTTTGCATCACTTATGAGGTCATCTTCAACGATAGATTTCCCTATCTCATACCCGAGTGCTTTAAGGAAAGTAAATGCCATGCCGCCACCGATGATCACTTTGTCAACTTTCTCAACAAGATTGATAAGTGCTTGGAGCTTTCCGGATACTTTTGAACCACCCACAACTGCCACAAAAGGTCTCGTAGGATTTTCTATCACTTTGCTAAAAAATTTGATTTCCTTATTCATCAGAAATCCTACTCCTCTATTTTCAGGAGCAAACTGCTGTGCCATTGCATAGATAGAGGCATGTTTTCTGTGACAAGCGCCAAAAGCATCATTGATGTAGATATCGGCAAATGAAGCAAGTTTTTTGGCAAAAGCTTCATCATTTTTCGTCTCGCCAGCTTCAAATCTCAAATTTTCTAGGATTAAGACTTCACCTGCTTTGAGATTTTTCACTTTTTGTTTCGCATCTTCTCCGACTACATCTTCGGCAATCATAACCTCATCGGCAAGTTTCAGGAGCTTTCTCAATCTTACTTTAACAGGCTTGAGAGAAAAGCGATCCTCATAGACTCCGGGAGTCGGTCTTTCGTAGTGTGAACCCAAGATGACCCTGCAGTCTCTATCTAAGCAATAGCGTATGGTAGGGAGTGCTTCTCGTATCCTTCTATCATCGGTGATGTTACCTTGCTCATCTTTAGGAACATTAAAGTCACATCGTATGAAGACGATTTTATTGTCAATATCGAGATCTTTTATAGTTTTAAGCATAGAGATCCCTTACTTTTTGCTAACAAATACAGCAAGATCTACAAGTCTGCATGAATAACCCCACTCATTGTCATACCACGAGAGGACTTTGAGCATATTCTCACCTACGATTTGTAGTGTATCAAGCGCAACGACACTGCTGAGATGTTCCCCGATAAAATCACTTGAGACCCTCTTTTCCGTATCAACACCGAGTATACCTTTGAGTTTTCCCTGAGAAGCTTCAATAAAAGCATCCTGAACCTCTTGGAGCGTTACGGTTTTATCTAATGTTACGGTAAGATCGACAAGTGAAACATTGGGCGTCGGTACTCTAATAGATTGGCCATTGAGCTTGCCATTGAGTGTTGGCAATACTTTGCCTATAGCTTTTGCTGCACCTGTTGTTGTCGGGATAAGGTTAGTTGCTCCCGCTCTTGCTTTTCTTGGATCTTTTTTATCTTTAGCATCAAGGATAGGCTGTGAGGATGTATAGCTATGGATTGTTGTCATAAGCCCTTTTTCTATCCCAAAAGCATCATCGAGTACTTTGGCTACAGGGGCAAGGCAGTTTGTAGTACAACTTGCATTTGAGATGATACGCTCATCATTGTAGCTCTCTTCATTTGCGCCGAGAACAAAAGTAGCCGTATCATCTTTTGCAGGAGCAGAAAAGATAACTTTTTGGATACCGTTATCAAGATATGGTTGTACACTCTCTTTAGTTAAAAATGCACCGGTACACTCGAGCACAACCTCGGCACCAAGAGCAGCAAAGTCAAGTTTTGCAGGGTCTCTTTCACTCAGTAGTTTCGCTTTTGATTTACCGATATTGACATAGCCGTCTTTTACTGCAACATCTTTAAAATTGCCGTGAACACTATCATATTTTAAGACATACTCTATCATCTCTTCACTCATAGAGGCATTGATGGCTACTAGCTCGATATCGTCTCTTTCAGCAATAATCTTTGCTACACATTTTCCTATTCTTCCAAGCCCGTTTATTGCTACTTTTACTGCCATATTTCCTCTTCTTTTGATATTATGCTACTTTATGATAGAATTTCGTAATTCTACACTATATGAGGTTATTTTTTGGTTAAAAGTACCACTTTGAAAGTCGCGCTGTTTGGCGGCAGTTTTGATCCGCCACACATTGGGCATCAAGAGATAATCAAAAAAGCTCTTCAAACATTAGATATAGACACGCTTATAGTTTTACCGGCATATCTCAATCCTTTTAAAGATAAAACGGTTGTTGATGCTAAGGGGAGACTTGATATGTGTCGCGATCTTTTTGGCGAAATTGATGGTGTAGTCGTAGATGATTTTGAGATACGAGAAGAGATTCAATACACGATAGAGAGCTTTCGACATTTTAAAAAAAGTTACAATGTCTCTTATATCATCATCGGTGCCGATAATCTAGAGAGACTGTGCCAGTGGAAAGATTTTGATCAACTTAATGCAGAGATTACATGGGTGATCGCAAAGCGTGGCAAAAAAGAGTTTGATGCGAGTTTTCTAAACTCCTACAGGCTCCTAGATACCGATATGGATGTAAATTCAACACAGATAAGAGAGCATTTAGAGTTACAGTATGTAGATAAGAAGATAGTAAAAAAAGTAGAAGAATTATATAAAAAAGGAAAGTAAGAAGTATGACAAAAAAAGAAGATACTTTGAGTATAGATGAGAGAGTTGAGAATATCGTTGCGTTACTCGATAGTAAAAAGGCAGAAGAGATAGAGGTTTTTGATCTAAGTGATGCAGATTATATAGCAAAAAGAGTCGTGATCGCCAACTCAATAGGGGGCAAGCATACGAGCGCACTTTTTGATCATCTTAAAAATGAGCTCAAGCCGCAAGGTGAAGAGTTTTTATCTACTGATTTGAGTGATGATTGGATTGTGACTGACCTTGGAGATATACTTATCCATATCATGACGCCTCAATATAGACAGAGATATTCTCTCGAAGAGTTTTTAGCAGAGATATCAAAAAAAGAGAGCTAGATCTTCTCTAGTGTTTTTATACCTAAGATTGCAAGTCCTTGTTTGATCGTATCGGCTGTTATTTTTGCAAGGAGTAGCCTGCTTATTTTGGTCTTTTGTTCAACCCCCTCTTTGAGTATGGGACTCTGTTCGTAAAATCGCATAAAAAGAGTCGCAAGCTCATAGAGATAGCTTGTTATGTAGCTTGGCATACATTCGTTTGCGCTCTTATGGAGTACATCTTCAAAATCAAGCAGTGTAACACTGAGTTCATGTTCGATGTCGCTCTCGATTTTGATATCGCCTTCAAAAAGACCATCATATCTTCTCAAGATACTCTGTATCCTCGCATACGCATACTGCATATAGAGTGCAGTATTGCCCTCAAAGCTTAGCATTCTATCCCAGTTAAATATATAGTTTGATTCTCTATTGACACTCAAATCAGCATATTTTAAAGCACCGATCCCTATAATTTTCGCTTTTTGCTCGATACTCTCTTGTGTATCATCTTTGTCTTTGAGAGTATTTTTAGCTCGCACTATCGCCTCATCAATGAGGTCTATAAGTTTAAATGTTCCACCGTCTCTTGTCTTAAAAGGCTTGCCTTGTTCGTTCATCATCGTCCCAAAAGCTATATGCTCCAAAGAGACGTCTTCTTGCACCATATCGGCAGCTTTTGCAACCCAAAATACCTGTTTGAAGTGCTCGCCCTGTCTTGCATCAACAACATAGAGGACTCTAGTGGCTTTAAGGTCTTGATCTCTATACCAAAGTGCGGCAAGGTCGGTCGTTGCATAGAGGTAACCGCCGTCACTCTTTTGGACGATGAGCGGTATCTCGTTTTGTGGCAAAAAGACACATTTTGCTCCCTCGCTGAGGCTTAGAAGAGACTCACTATCAAGCTTTTCTATAACAGAGGGGAGCATGGCATTGTAGGAGCTCTCTGCTTTGACATTATCTCTTGTGCGAGTTTATAAAACTCTTCAAGGTCTTTTAGATTCTCTTTGATACTGTTTGTTGATTCAAGCTCCTCGAGGTAGGCGATGAGCATCCCAAATTGCGTTCCCCAATCTCCTATGTGATTTTGTCTGATGACATTGTGCCCTAGAAGTTCAAGAAGATTTGCAAGCGTATCTCCGATGATTGTTGATCTAAGGTGCCCGACATGCATCTCTTTTGCCATATTTGGACCCGAATAATCTACGACGATATTTTTCTTGTTTTTTACTTTTTGAATACCAAGGTTTTCATCTTTTATGATCAGGGCAAGCTCTTGGGCGAGCCACTCTTTTGAGAGCCAAATATTGACAAATCCGGCTCCGGCAATCTCAACTTTTTCGATCACTGCCGAGTTTATCTCGGCGATAATCTTTGCAGCTATCTCTCTTGGGTTTGTTTGGAGTTTTTTTGCCAACCCCATAGCACCGTTGTATTGAAAGTCACCAAACTCTTTTTTGGTCGTCTTTGTTACACTAAGATTTGGATTTGGAATGTTTGCATCTAGAAGTGCTTTGGATATTATACTATCGATAGTTGATTTCAGTTTCATATATTACTTTCAGTAGTGACGGCTTTAGCTCAGAAGAAGAGCTTTTGTGGGGGATTTTAAGCCTCTTTTGTCTCTTTTGTTGCCTCTTCTTCTTTTGGCTCTTTTGAAGCGATCTCATGCACCTCGGCATCTTCTTCGTCGTCTTTGACGGATTTCTTAAAGTTTTTTATACCTTGTCCTAAACCTTTTGCAAGATCAGGTATCTTTTTTGCTCCAAAGAGAAGTACTACAATTGCCAATATTATCAGAAGTTCTGTTGTTCCAGGCATACCCATATGATTTCCTTTTAATGGTTTATATTCTGTAGAAATTATACTTAAAGTTATTTAATCTCAAGCAAGCCATTTTTGCAAAAAATCTTTTTTATCTTCTGCAGATCTTTTGAGCCTAGCAGCGTTTGCTATCGATATAAACTCATTTACAGCCTTGCTCAAATCGTCATTTATGATGATAAAATCATACTCTTTTATCATCAATATCTCCTTTTTGGCATTTTCGATTCTATTTTTAATGATTGCCTCTTCATCGGTCGATCTCTCTTCGAGGCGTCTTTGGAGTTCTTCGAGTGAGGAGGGTGTGATAAACGCACTTGTAGTGATATCATCAAGCTTTTCTCGAACAAGTTTATGCCCTTGAACATCTATATCAAATATCACAAGTTTCCCCTCTTGGAGAGCTGCTTTTACGGGTTTAAGTGAGGTGCCATAGTAGTTATCATGCACTTTTGCATACTCTAGAAAATAACCCTTCTCGATATCTTTTTCAAATTCCTCTTTGGAGACAAAAAAGTATTCTCTTCCATCTAATTCACCTTCTCTTGGCGGTCTTGTAGTTGTCGATATGGAGAAATAGAAACTTCCTATATGTCTTGAGGCTTGGTGTATGATAGTGCTTTTCCCTGCGCCACTTGGGCCGGAGAGTACGAGTATAGCTCCTTTGCCCACTATTCGTCCTCTTCTTTGAAATCAATAGAGAGTTTGATATTGGCATCCTTGAGTAGTTTTTTGAGTTTTTTTGGTTTCATCTCTTTTATGGCTTTGAGTATTTTTCTTTCAAGGTCATCCTGATGTGCTGCAAATATATTGTCTACCGCTTTTTTACTCTGTTTTAAAAATTTCTTTTTATCTTTTTTGTCGATATCAGTATCTTTGAGCAATTCTTTGATCTCATCGATATCTTCCATTTTAAGCGCCATATTTTCTTCCGTAACTTGTGGAACTTTTGTAAATATATCTATGGCATGACCCGGTAAAAAAGGTTTGATAAGTACATCATCAAAGACTTCCGGCTTCCCTTGCAATTTATCAAATCTTTTTTGACTCGTAATGAGAACTACTTTTGCGTGCTCTTTCATTTTTGGTAAAATTTCTAAGATATCTTCTATCGGGCGCGTTGTGTCGTCTATGAGGATATATTGGTACTCTTCCTCGTCATTGTAAGGTTCAAAATCACTTTGTTCGGTAAGATTTGCTTCATATTCATTGCATGCAATCTCAATCATTTTTGAAACAACAGGATTTTTATTGATTAGTAGTATGTTCATTGTACAAACTCCGTTTCATTTGTACTATTGTAGTATATTTTTGATTAATCCGAGTGGTACACCCAACAAGATTCGAACTTGTGACCTTCGGTACCGCAAACCGATGCTCTATCCAGCTAAGCTATGGGTGCATTTTAGAAGAGGGATTATATCCAACATTTACTTAGGGGGTATTTTAATCAAAGATTGTTTCTATGATGATAAAAGCCAAAAATATAAAACCAAGGTAGCCATTGACAGTAAAGAATGCTCTATCAATCTTAGTAAAATCTTTGCGTATAAGATAGTGCTCGTATCCAAGCATAATGACGCTGCTAACAATCGCTATATATGCCCAGATTCCAAGACTTGCCTTGATAACAAAGAGTGTCCAAAAAATTATAGTAAAGATATGAAAAATGAGTGCAATGCGCAGAGTATTTTTAGAGCCAAATTTAGAAGGGATGGAGTGCAATTTATGGGCAACATCAAACTCCATATCTTGGAGCGAATAGAGCAGATCAAATCCTGCAACCCAAAACATCACCCCAATAGCGAGATAAAGTGACCAAAGAGGAATCGCTTCTGAGACGGCAATGGCACCTGCAATAGGCGCAAGTCCAAGGCTCACTCCTAAGATAAGGTGTGCAAGTGAGCTAAATCTTTTAAAGAGTGTATAAGCGCCAAGGACTAAAAGGATAGGTATAGAGAGTTTAAAAGCAAGAGCGTTTATAAAAGAGCTCACACCCACAAAAAGAAGAGCATTTACAGTGATAAAAAAGAGGATTGATGTATCACTGATTCTGCCATCAACCGAGGGTCGATTTTTGGTGCGAGCATTTAAGACATCGATGTCTCGGTCGAGATAACGATTGACACTCATAGCAAAATTTCTTGCACTCACGGTAGCTAAAACCCCCAAGAAAAAGAGCTTCCAGCCAAACCATCCATCTGCTGCAACAAACATAGCTATAAAGATAAAAGGGAGCGAAAAAACAGAGTGGCGGAACATTACAAGTTCACTAAAGTCAAATACTAGTGTTTTTATCTTGTTCAATAAGAGAGCCTTTTTGATGAGTATTGTACTTTAAATTTGGTAAAAGTTAGGATTTTGGAGGAACTTTATCTATCACTTACCGCGAATAAAATAGCCGTTCATGCTGAGCAAAGTCGAAGCATAGAATGGTTATTTAGAAATCTATCCTTCCGATAGTTCGATGGGTTCACTACTCACCCTGAACTTGTTTGTCTTTACTCTCGTTCCCATGCTCTGCATGGGAATGCATATTTTCAAATCGTAAATAGTGAGATGTGAGAAGTTTACGGATGGGGGATTTTGATATGGCTATTGAGTGAGAGTGCGACAAGCAAAATGATAAAAGCAATAAGCCAGATATTTGTGATAAATCCGCCCATAAAGTTCAGCCAAAGTATCCAAAGGAGTATCGCTCCAAGTGGAGTAGGGACACCATCAAAGTATCTATCTTTTTCTGTTTTAGTTACAGCCTCAAGGTTAAACTCGATGAGTCGTCTGAGCCCGCTGATAACATACCAAACAAGTATGATGCCTATAAGAATTTTTTCTAAGTTTGTCTCAAGCGAGAGCCCAAAAAAGAGAAAAAAAGCAGGCATGATAACGAATGATAAAAAATCAGCAAAACTATCAAGCTGTATGCCAAATTCAGAAGAGAGATTGAATTTTCTTGCCACTTTACCGTCGGCTATATCAAGCATTCCCGCACACCAAGCTATGATGGAGGCTATGACAAATCTTTCTTCCGTCACAAGATAGAGTGCGGTAAGCCCACAAGTTATGTTGGCAAATGTGATGATATTGGCGATATTAAAATGATTTTTAGCATCCATAATTCTTGTCTTCATAGAGTGATTATAACAGATATTGGATTAATAATGAGGTTGAAAAGATAAATTTAAAATGAGTAAAGCCAAGGCAAGAGCCTTAGCTTAAAATAAGAGAGGTTATTAGAAGTTATATCTAGCAACAACTCTTACAAGAGTGTTAGTCATGTCATCATCAGCATCCGGGTTGATGCTTTGATGTACTACACCGGCAGTAAGATCAAGATCACCAAGTGCTACATTATAAGCAAGAGCAGCCTCATAAAAGTTACCTTCATATATTGCATCAGAACCCATATCAGAGTAATCAGCAAGTGCTATCAAAGTACCTACAGGAAGTGCCATGCT
>JARROQ010000033.1:0-15373 GCA_037383745.1 Sulfurovaceae bacterium | reverse complement strand
TCACGGCAGCCGCTTTCGGTGCTGTTGTATTTTGTTTGATAGTCCAGGCTCTTACCTCTTTCACCCCTGCCGTAAAATAGCTCATGAGACCGAGTTTGCTAAACCCTTTTTTGATAATCAAAAAGCAGCTACGAAACTTATAGAGTGCAACCCCTCTTTTGCACTTGATTTACCGCTAAGAGTTGTCATTTGGCGAGGTTATGAGGGTGATGTTCATTTAGAGTATACCAATCCGGAATATTGGTCCTTAAAGCACAATATCAAAGATAGTGATTGTCTTAAGATACTCGACCAAGCTGTTATAAGCATGAAAAACATCGCTGATAATACTACAAAATAGACATAAGCTTCTTTAACAGCTCTTCTGTAGAGCCTATAGAGCCATCATGCGAGCTAAACCCCCACTCTACCATGATATAATCCATCTTTGCTTTTTGTGCTGCCATTGCATCTCTCTCTCCATCACCTATAAAAAGTGTTTGCGATACATCAATCCGTAAAGTATCTAGTATCAACTCAAGCATTTTTGGTGAAGGCTTGCCCTCGCCGACATCATCATAGCAAGCAATTGTATCAAAGTAGCTATATATGCCTAGGTGTTTAAGTGATTCAAGCGTTGATTGTCTATAGGCATTAGTTGCAACAGCCAGTTTGATATCTTTTGAGTGTAAAAACTCCAAGATCTCTTTGATTCCGGCATATATCTCTAGATGCATATCATGGTTTTTTGTATAAAATTCAGAAAACCACTTCTCGCACATCGGATCAAACTTCTTGAGATTATAAAAATATTCGAGTGGATTGATTGCGTTGTCATTAATCTTTGAGATAATCTTCTTTTTATCCATAGGCGGAAGCATCAAATTTTTACGAACATAGTTAATCGCACCGGCGATCACGCCGGAGCTATCAACAAGTGTACCATCCATATCAAATACAATAAGACTCTTTGAATGCATTTACTTCAATCTGCCTATATTCTCACCAAATTTTACATGCTTCATGATATCCATATCAAAAGTAAATGTCTCTTTTTCTGAAAGAATCAGGAGTGTTGAGCCCATTTCAAACCAACCCAAGAGATCACCCTTTTTTAGTGCCACGGCATCATACTCATAATAGCTTGGCTCATCTGCTTTTGAGTTTGTCTGGACTCGCTCATCAAAATCTATCCTCATCTTACCGACATTGAGTGCTGCGACAAGAACGATAAAGACAAGTTTGTCTGTGGAGGTGTAAGACTCTATCACTATCCTCTCGTTTTCGATAAAAAGATTTTTCTTGCGCTTTAAAAACGGTAAGTTTACGGGGAAAAAACTTCCTGGAATGTGCGTAAGACTTATGATTTTAAGATCACACGGCAGATGGTATCTGTGGTAATCTTTAGGTGAGAGATAAAAGTTTGCAGCATCTCCAAGTTCAAGCTTTTCTACTCTGTCTTTGTATCGCTCGCCCAAAAGATCGGCTACACCATAGGAAGAGCCTTTGATTTGAAAACTTTTAGAGTTCTTTATCTCTCCATAATATGTTACAAAAGAATCAACAGGCGCGATGATATCACTCGCATCATTAGAAAAAGTTCTTGGCGACTTAAAAGCTCTTGTGAAGAGCGCATTGAGACTTTTATAGCTACATGCTTCATCAAACTCACTCATATCAAGTTTCATGAGCCTCACATAGCTTCTATTGATAACACATTGACAAAACGGAAAAAATTCATGCAAAGCAAAACGACCAAAAAGTCTCGATACAACTCCTGTGATATAGCTATTTATCATTATTTATACTCTCGTAGTGTTCTAATGCTCTTTTCATCAACTCTATATGGTAATCCTCTTGCATATTGATGCAATCAAAAAAGCGACTCAACTCGACACTCTCATTCCCAACAGCTTCTGAGAGCTTTTTACATTCCTCTTTTGCCAATATCTCCTCATTGATGCCATCTTTTAAAAACTGAGTAACATCCGTGATCTTATAAAGCTCTTTATAGATAACTCTTGGCACTCCGAGTATCCCCATATCTGCCATCATTTGACCAAAACTTTTGAGATGAAAAAAGCTCTCATCGATAAGTATCTGGAAAACTCTTATAAGATAATGATCTTGCGTATGGGCTTTAAGATAATTGTAAATCATGATGAGCTCATACTCTTTGTAGCTCTCCTCAAAGAGAAAAAGAGTCAGAGCATCCGTCGCTTCTTGAGTCAAATCACAATCACCGAATTTTCTTGAGAGATCAAAAGCGCTGACTGTTTCATCTTCTATATTATTGAGTACAAAAGTTATATACCCGATATCGCTTGTTATCCTTTCACACAACGCTTGATCGCCGCAAACTATAAGCTGAAGATCTATCTGGCGTAACCGAAAAGCTATATCTGCAAGTATGACACTTAACTTATCGACCTTTATTGGAATACTTTGGCGATTATAATCATATTCATTGCCCTCATCTATGAGATACTGCTCCATCCAAGTAAAATGCCTAAAAACAATATCCGAGAAATCAAAAAGAATTTGCTTATTTTTACCGCTCGCCATAAACCCTGCCATTAAAAGTTCAAGCCAAACCTCGTGTGTACTTACTGCCAATCTAGTCATCTTTCATATCCTCTACAGGTATATTATTTTGCGGATAGCAACTATTTTCTATCTTGTAGCTTATAACAGGAAATTCAAAATCCTTTCTTCTCTCCATATAGGTATCCATTGCTGCTTTCAATGCAAGCACTACCATCTCTGAGCAAGCCGCTTCTTCAGGAGGCACATCATCAAGAATACCAAGTGTGGCAGCGATCAAATCCTGCGCTTTTTTAAAAGTAAGTCCCTTGGCTTCACTAGTGATGATTGACCCCGCAGTTACGGTAGTCATACAACCGATCGCCTGAAAAGAGATATCTTCTATCGTAGGATCACTTCCTTTTACATCAAGAAAGACAATAACCTTCTCACCATTTTCAGGATTTTTCCCTATCCCCTCACTATTGTGAGATTCGAGCTCTCCATAGTTCTTCGGTTCCATCATATGTTCAAGCAATACCGAATCAAAATTCATACAAACCCCCTCTGCCCACAAGGGGCAATAAAGATTTATTATATCGAAAAATATAGTATATAAAATAAAATAATTAGCTCGCCCTTACCCTATTTTTGATACCATTTTTTACAACAGGAGCAACTATGAAAAAATTTTTACTTTTTGATACGGAAACAACAGGGAATGGTGCAGAAGATAGGATTATCCAGGTAGGTGGGATACTCTTAGAAAATAGCAATACGCCTATAGTTTATGATGAACTTTGCTCCACCCAAAAAGAGATAAGCTTCGAAGCGATGGCTGTGCACCATATAACACCCGAAGATATCAAAGATAAGCCACCTTTTGAAAAAAGTGATTTTTACAATATGCTTCTAGAAAATAATGATGCTTCAAACTTCCTCATAGCCCACAATATCAGCTTTGATCTATCCATGCTTGAAAAAGAGGGGTTTGAAAACAACTACACGCTCATAGATACACTAAGATGTGCGAAACATCTTCTGCCTGATGCGCAATCACACGCATTACAGCACCTAAGATACTCGCTAGGGCTTTACAAGGAGGAGAAAGAAGAGGCACAAAAACTCAACATTACCATAAAGGCACATGATGCTATCGGTGATGTTTTAGTAATGAAGCTTCTTCTAACAAAACTTAAAGAGAGAGTCATAGAACAATATCCAAATGAAAATCCCATGAACAGACTCACAGAGCTTACAAACACACCTGTTCTTTTAAAGAACTTTAGATTTGGAAAATATAAAGATAGGCTCATTGAAGAAATTGCTAGAGAAGATGGGGGCTATCTTGCTTGGATGCTAAAAAGCTTGGAGCTTGATGAAGATATGCAATATACACTCAAACTTTATATAAATTAATTTCCATGACAAGAAGTCATCTTTTAATTGTAATCGTAATGATATTTTTTTCTAGCCTAGCAAATGCATCAAAAGATCAATTTATCTTTAAAGATTACAGATTATCCTTATGTTGCCTCTAAAGAGAGGGCAACATCTATCACAACCAACTATAGAAAAAAATATCAAACTCTTATATTAAGTTAATAACTATAAAATATCAACCGTAATTAATATTCTAAGGACCCTCAATGAAAACCTTTCTAAAACTGTTCTCAATTGCTCTTATAGCAATAACACTCACTGCTTGCGGTAAAGCCAAACTTGACACAACCTCTAAAGAGGCTATGAATGAATCTTCAAAAAAGGTTATGGCAGAACTCTCTCCGGAAGATCAAGAACGATTTCAAATGACTATTCTTTCGATCTATATGAGCAAAGCGCTCTCCAATTTAGATAACCCCGAAGATGCAGAAAAAGCTATGTTAGAAGTCAATGCTGAACTTAACGGAAAAACAGCAGAAGAAATTTTCGAATATGCTGAAAAGCTAAAAGAAGAGAAGAGCGAATAAAACTTTAATAATTTGCTCAAAATCGGCAATCTACTTCGTGTAGATTGCTAAGATTGCACATATGGTATCAAATCTTTTTGACCACACATCTCAAAACCACGCAATCTTAATCTACAACTATCACAAACCCCGCAAGCCTGCTCCTCGTTTTGATAACAGCTCCAAGTAAGCTCAAGCGGTACTTCCAATTTGAGTGCTTCTTTAACTATCTCCATTTTAGAGAGTGTAACTAAAGGCATCTCGATAGTTATATTTGTCTCCGCCTTCGTGCCGCTATTGATAGCGCGTTGCATATCTTGGATATATAATGCTCTACAGTCAGGATACCCGCTGCTATCTTCTTCAACCACACCGATATAGATGGCCTGAGCACCCTCTTTTTCGGCAATCGAAGCAGCTATCGAGAGAAATATTCCATTTCTAAAAGGCACATAAGTCACAGGAACTCCGGGTTCTACTCCGCTTGTTGGAACGGCTATAGAACTATCAGTCAGTGCCGATGCGCCGATAGTCTTAAAAAACAATATTTTAGATAAAATTCTTCTAATGATAGCTATAGATAATAAAACAGACATTAAAATCGACCTTGACATACTCGAAGATATCGCTTCAAGTATTACCGATAGAGATATCGAACTTCTACTCGTGGATGATGCGCATATACGAGAGCTGAATCTTCATTATAGAGAAAAAGATAGACCAACTGATGTTTTGAGCTTTCCGCTCTATCATCAGATGAAAAATATGCCTCTTGGCTCTATTGTCATCTCGCTTGAGACCGCAGAAGAGCAGGCAAAAGAGCATAATCATAGCCTCAAAAATGAAGTTGCAATCCTCTTCATCCATGGCATGCTTCATCTACTCGGGTTTGACCACGAAGCCGATGAAGGTGAGATGGGAAGCAAAGAAGAAGAGCTAGCACAGCGATTCAATCTCTCTTTGAGTCTCACAAAAAGAGTCGATCTAAGGTAAAAGCCTTATTATAGCTGGGGCCCTGCGGAAGCAAAGTCAAATTCACTCCCTTTATCATCATAACGCTTGAAATTCTCTATGAACATATGTGCTAGTTCATGAAGCTTTTTATCATATGCTTCTTTGTCAACCCAAGTATTTCGAGGGTTGAGTACTTCACTATTGGCTCCTGAGAGTACTTTTGGGATAGAGAGATCAAAAACATCAAGTTTTTCAAACTCTGCATCAAGGATAGTGCCGCCAAGAATAGCGTCGATACATGCTCTTGTATCTTTGATGCTCATTCTCTTTCCAACACCATATGGGCCACCTGTCCAACCTGTATTGAGAAGATAGACATTAACATTGTGTTTATCGATCTTTTCACCTAAAAGTTTTGCATATCTAGTAGGATGTAACGGCAAGAATGCTTCACCAAAACATGCGCTGAATGTTGCAACAGGCTCAGTGATGCCACGCTCTGTCCCTGCTACTTTTGCCGTATAGCCACTGAGGAAGTAGTACATAGCTTGCTCTTTTGTCAATTTACTTATAGGAGGCAAGATACCAAAGGCATCCGCTGTAAGAAAGATGATATTTGAGGGGTGCCCTGCTTGCATATTTTCTTTAAAATTTTCAATATGCTCGATAGGATAAGAGACTCTGGTATTTTCAGTCTTTGTGCTGTCACTATAATCAACAAGTCCATCCACATCATAGACTACATTTTCCAAAAGAGCATCTTTCCTGATAGCTCCATAAATCTCAGGCTCACTTCTAGGATCAAGATTGATCACCTTTGCATAGCATCCGCCTTCAAAGTTGAAAACACCGTTATCATCCCAGCCATGCTCATCATCACCTATAAGTGCTCTATGCGGATCGGTCGATAAGGTAGTTTTGCCTGTGCCGGAGAGACCAAAAAAGAGACAAACATCGCCCTCTTCACCGACATTTGCAGAACAATGCATTGACAATTTACCCTCGAGTGGCAACCAATAGTTCATCATTGAAAAAATCCCTTTTTTCATCTCTCCGCCGTACCATGTTCCACCAATGATGCAGACATTCTCTTCTATATTGAAAACTACAAAAACATCTGAGTTGAGTCCCTCTTCTTTGTATTTTTCATTGGTTGTTTTACAAGCATTATAGACCACAAAATCGGGCTCAAAATCTTCCAACTCTTTTTCTGTTGGTCGAATAAACATATTTTTTACAAAATGCGCCTGCCAAGCGACCTCAGAGATAAAACGAATCTTTTTTCTACTCTCTAAACTCGCACCTGCATAGACATCCATGATATAGATATCTTTATTTGAGAGCTGTTTTTTGCTGAGCTCCAAAAGTTCCTCATAGACCTCTTTTTTTATAGGTTTGTTGATGTTGCCCCAAGCTATCTCTTTATTTGAGGGGGCTTGATCGACAAAATATTTATCTTTTGGGCTTCTTCCGGTAAAAATACCGGTATCACACATAGCTGTGCCTGTTGTAGAGATCTTACACTCTGATCGATTGATCTCGTGGGCTTGAAGTTCATCATAACTTAAATTGTAATAAATCTTTCCCGTAATATCCAACCCTAACTTCTCAAGTCCATTTGGCATACTCTTGGAACTCATAATATCCTCTTTTAATTAAAAATTGAAAGCAACACACCCGCTGCAACTGCTGATCCTATAACGCCCGCCACATTAGGTCCCATAGCATGCATCAATAATATATTACCCGGTCTTGCTTCTGCACCCACTTTACTTACGACGCGAGCTGCCATTGGCACAGCAGAGACTCCGGCTGCACCAATGATTGGATTGATAGGCTCTTTCGAAAATCTATTCATTATCTTACCCATAATGACACCTGCAGCAGTTCCTACGGAAAATGCGAGGAGACCAATGACCATAATACCAAGTGTTTCGGCAACCAAAAATGAATCAGAAGCCAATTTTGAGCCAACACCAAGCCCTAAAAAGATAGTAACGATATTGATCAAAGAGTTTTGCATCTCATTTGAAAGTCTATCAACCACACCTGACTCTTTTGCAAAGTTACCCAAGGCAAAAGAGCCCATGAGTGGGGCTGCATCAGGAAGCACGAGCGCAATCATCATCACAACGATAAGAGGGAAGATTAACTTCTCAAGTTTTTTCACTTCTCTTGTTTTTGGCATCACTATTCTTCGCTCCTCTTCGCTTGTGAGCATCTTCATTATAGGAGGCTGAATAACAGGGACAAGTGCCATATAAGAATAAGCAGCAACAGCGATTGCCCCTAAAAGCTCGGGAGCAAGTCTTGAGGCTATAAAGATAGAGGTAGGACCATCGGCACCACCGATGATACTAATAGCACCGGCTTGTTGCAAAGTAAAATCAACATAGCCGGTATATTGTGAGAGTGCCGCAGCACCTACGAGTGATCCAAATATCCCAAATTGCGCCGCACCGCCGAGAAGTGCTGTCTTTGGATTTGAAAGGAGTGGACCAAAGTCGGTCATCGCACCCACGCCCATAAAGATAAGTAGCGGGAAAAATTCGTTCGCTATACCCATATTATAGATGATACCGAGCATCCCATGCTCACTCGTCATATTGGCTATAGGAATATTTGCGAGCAGTCCGCCAAAGGCTATAGGGAGCAAAAGAAGTGGCTCAAATCCTTTAGCTATCGCTAGATAAAAGAGGAGGAAAATGATAACAAACATTATCACTCTTCCTGTGCTTTGCTCAAAGAGTGTCATCTCTTCGCCATGACCATTTGTCACACCCTCTTTAGGGAAGAGAATTGCATTGATGCCGGTTCTCTCTAAAAAAGCAGCTGAGAGTTGCGTAATACTTTTAGGCTCATAAGGTTTTACTTGCTGTGCCTCTTCGCCCGCTACACCCTCTTGTGTCTCCGAAGAAGCACTCAGCGTTACGCTGCTAGCAAAAAATATAAAAATAGCTGTGAGTAAAAATGACTTCATTTTCATTGCTTACTCCATAGTAACTAGTAGCTGGCCATCGACAACCGTATCATTTATCTTTACATTGATTGAAGAGACGACACCATCTTGCGGAGCCACGATATCTATCTCCATCTTCATAGCTTCAAGTATCATGATCTTGTCACCCTCTTGTACACTGTCGCCGGGATTAACAAGTATTTTCCAAACATTCCCCGGAGTTTGCGAATGGATCTCGATATCCCCCGAACATGAAGAAGTTGATTCGCATGCTTCAGGCGGTATCTGCGTAGCTACCTCTTGTATCTGCACTTCACCTTCCCCTTGAACCACTTGAACACTATATTTCTTACCATCTACAACTACCGTATAATTCCCTGACATATGGGCTCCTTTTGTATTGTTTTCTTCACCTTTTCTTACCATTAATGGACCATCACCTTTTAAAAATGCTATACCTTTTTTGTCACAAGATGCTGCTATAAAGAGATTCTCGTCTGTAACTTTGATAGACTCCTCTTCTAAAACTTTTGTCCAATATGCTATGCTTTTTGTCTCATCTTTGTCGGCAAAATCAAGTGGATTCTCTTTTGTCGGCTCTAATTTTAACTGCTCGCTTGCAAGTTTAATGATCTCGGCATCCGGTTCCACAGGAGTTTTTCCAAAATATCCAAGAACCATCTTGCCATATCCGGGAGCTATCTGATTCCACGGACCAAACATCACATTAGCATAAGCTTGTTGCCAGTAGAATTGACTCACAGGAGTTACCGATGTACCGTAACCTCCACGCTCTACGACCTCTTTCATCGCGCGTATCACTTCATCAAACTTATCAAGATTGCCGGAATCTCGCATCATCTGCGTATTGGCTGTAAGTGCACCGCCCGGCATTGGAGAGAATGGAATAATAGGAGATACCTGTGTCGCTTCAGGCGGGATAAAGTACTCTTTGAGACACTCTTTAAGTGTCTCTTCATATTTTAGGATTTTGGAAGTTTCAAGATCACCAAGGTTATAATCGCTCCCTTTGGTTGCGTGGAGCATAGTCAGGATATCGGGCTGGCTCGTCCCTCCACTGACAGGAGCAGCGGCCATATCGATACCGTTTGCACCGGCTTCAAGTGCCGCCATATAAGAGGCGACACTCACACCTGCGGTTTCATGTGTGTGGAGTCTCAACTGAACGGATTCTCCCAAAAGTTTTCTTGCCATTGAGATGGTATCAAATACCTTTCTCGGATTTGATGTTCCGCTTGCATCTTTGAAGCAGACACTATCAAATTTTATACCACTATCAAGTATATCTCTGAGTGTCTTTTCATAAAAAGCAACATCATGCGCACCCACACATCCGGGAGGCAAATCCATCATCGTGACGACCACTTCATGATTCATACCGTGTTTGACGATACACTCTGCACTGTAAGCTAGATTGGCTATATCGTTGAGTGCATCAAAGTTTCGTACTGTCGTTGTGCCGTGCTTTGCAAAGAGTTTTGCAAAGAGATCGATCATCTCTCTACTTCCCGTATCGAGCATCACGGTATTGATACCACGTGAGAGCACCTGAAGATTTGCTTTTGGTCCCGCTATCTCACGGAACTTATCCATCATCTCAAAAGCATTCTCTTGAAGATAAAAAAAGAGAGATTGGAATCTAGCGCCCCCGCCAAATTCAAAGTGAGTAATTCCTGCTTGCGTAGCTGCTTCGACCGCAGGAAGAAAGTCGTTCATTAAAACTCTGCCTCCAAAGACGGATTGGAATCCGTCTCTAAAGGTTGTATCCATAATATCAATATACTTTTTTGCCATACATTTAAGCCTTTATCATTTTTTATGCTGCATCACGGCGCCTATAATCGCAGCAATTCGCCTTTTTTCATCTATTTGATTTGAAGATTTTGAATCTGTAGTACCACCCGGGTCTTTATCATTAGAGAAAAACTTTCCAACAATGAACGCTTGTAATTGCATCAAAAGAACAAGCGCATATAGAAAAAGGAAAACAATCCCCATTCCAAGAACCATAAATTTCAATGATTCTAAAACTAAATCTGTCTCCATTGGGTATCCCCCCTGTTATTATTTCACGAATTATAAAATAGTTTTACTTGCTTAGAAATTAAAAGCACAACTTATCTTCTTTTTTTACGTTTATTGTGCTTTTGTGTCCCTTTTTGTTCCATATTATAATCTTTCATCATCTGAGAAACTTCTGCCTCATCAAAACCTAAAAAATCATCCTCTCCACTCGCTTCATCACCTATAAAATATGTTAGCAGTTTTTTGATTAAAACATCTACTTTTATATCTGAAAGCTCTTCGAGATAATTATCAATGCTAGGATCGATATCGATGGATTCTATATGCTCTTTGATATTTTGCATATCTACCTGTGGGGCTTGAGAGCTAAGTGATATCGTAGAGAGCTTCATATCTGCACCGACCTCTTTTTTGATTCTCTGCAACTCCCTAAACTCCTCTGTTGAAACCAAAGTAATCGCTTTTCCGCTTTTGCCTGCCCTGCCTGTTCTACCTATTCGGTGCACATAACTTTGCGGATCAAAAGGGATATGATAGTTAAAGACATGCGAGACATTTTTTACATCAAGCCCACGTGCTGCTACATCTGTTGCGACCATTATCTTTATCTCGCCTCTTCTATAGCCTTTGATAATCGCTTCTCTATCTTCTTGCTCAACATCCCCGTGTAACCCTTTAGCACTAAACCCAAGTGCTTCGAGGTGCTCGCTAAGTCTATCGACTTCTCTTTTCATCCTACAAAAGATGATACACTTATCTACATCCTCGCTCTCAAGAAGATTAACAATCGCCTCATCTCTTTGATTTTCATTGATCACATAATAGACCTGCTCGATGATATTGTTTGTCGTCTCCTCATCACCAATCACAGAGATAAATTCCGGCTTATAGAGGATACTATTTGCAAGCTCTTTGATAGGCTCCGGCATTGTTGCTGAGAAAAGCAAAGTTTGTCTATTTTGCGGGATATACTCAAATATCTCTTTGATATCATCCAAAAAGCCCATATCAAGCATCTCATCAGCCTCATCAAGGACGACAATCTCCGGGTTAAATGTATCGATCTTCCCTTTTTTATAGAGATCTTTAAGTCTCCCCGGAGTGGCAACTACGATCTGCACTCCTTTGTGGATAAGAGCTATCTGTCTTCCATACCCTACTCCACCGTACACGGTAAGCGTTCTAATGCCTGCGAACCTGCCAAGATGATAGAGCTCATCACTCACTTGCGTTGCAAGCTCTCTTGTCGGGGTAATCACGAGGGCCCGCTCACACTCACCCTTTGCTATCTTGTCAATCATCGGCAGACCAAAAGCTGCCGTTTTCCCTGTACCTGTATGCGCTTGACCTATCATATCTTTTCCCTCTAAAACTATCGGGATAGACATCTCCTGGATCGGACTTGGCTCTTTAAAGCCTGCGATCCGCACACCCTTTTCAACATCAGGATGAAAACTAAAATCTCTAAAATTCATATACTACCTTTTTATGCACGCGTAAAAACGCTTTTTTAGTCCAAAACTTGAACTTATAAAACCTCTCTCAAAAGAGGTCTAATAAACCCAAAATAGAAGCAACAAAACCCCAAGGATGATTCTATACCAGCCAAATGCAACAAATGTAAATCGCTGCAAAAAAACGAGAAAGAGTCTTATCGTCACAAACGCTACGATAAACGCTACGATAAAACCGATCACGAACGGCGTCCAATCAACCGATGCAAACGACGCATAATGCTTCAACAAATCATACGCGCTCACTGCTCCCATAACAGGAATAGCAAGCAAAAAAGAGAACTCTGCCGATGTTTTACGGTCGAGCTTTAGAAGCATCCCGCCTATGATAGTCGCCCCCGCCCTACTTGTCCCGGGGATAAAGGAAAAGAGTTGCGCAATACCTATCCAAAATGACTGCATCAAAGTCACATCGTCAAGGGTGCGCGTATGCGTTTCATTCTCTTTGTAAAATCGCTCAACGATTAAAAAGATGATACCGCCAATGATAAACATCCAAGCGACTATCTCTATAGAAAAGAGGGATTTAATCTCATCTTTAAAGATATAACCGATAACCAATAGTGGTACAAAAGCGACAAAAACATTTTTCCAAAGATTAAACTCTTTGAGTGTTAGCTTCTCCCCATAGGCTATCATGACAGCTAAAATGGCTGCAAACTGTATGATAATCTCATATGCTTTGATGAGTTCACTCTGCTTGATACCTAAAAAGTCATTGACCATGATCATATGCCCCGTTGAGGAGATCGGTAAAAACTCAGTGAACCCCTCTACTATGCCTATGATGATCGCTTGAATAATATCCATTCTTTTCCTATTTCATATTTGCAAAATAGCCGCTCTCTTTTGTGAGCAGCTCATCGGGTGTTCCACTATCTATGAGAACACCCTCTTCTAATATAAATATCCTACTTGCACCCTTGATGGTGCTGAGTCTATGGGCGATGACGATGACTGTTTTTGACTCTAAAAATTCTTTAAGAGCGCCAAAGAGTCTGCCTTCCGTGTGCGTATCAAGCGCCGATGTTGACTCATCAAATATCACAACTTCAGGATCGACTAACACCATTCTAGCGATTGCTATTCGCTGTCTTTGCCCACCGCTGAGCTTGATGCCGTCTCTACCGACGATTGTATCAACACCATTTTTAAGCCCTGCTATCACATCTTCTAGTTGCGCTATTTTAATAGCTTCTTCAATTTGACTCTCGCTATACTGTGCACCGAGTGTCAAATTAAATCGTATTGTATCATTAAAGAGTTTAGGTTGTTGCAATATGAGATGAATATGCTCTCTCACGGTTGCAAGATTGATATCTTTTATACTCACACCGCCATAGAGGATGTCTCCTTGTGCTATGGGGTAAAATCCTACGATTATATTGGCAAGTGTACTCTTTCCACTTCCGCTAGAGCCGACGATAGCGACCTTTTCTCCTGCTTTGATATCCATATTAATATTTTTTAATATACTGTCTTTATCATAGGCAAAATAGAGATTTTTTAGCGTTATAGAGATAGCCTCTTTGTTTTCAAAAGGATCAAGTGCATTCTCTTTGTGTTCCTCTTGCTGCATAGCAAAAACCTCATTAATTCTTTCGCATGCAGTCTTTGCCGTTGAGAGTGTGTATTGAAAATTGATGACATCTTGAGTCGGTCCTACCATGATCCAAAGATAGGAGAATATCGCGAGCATAAGACCAACGCTGAGATCACTATAAGCAACAGCCAAAATGCTCACTGCTCTAAAGACCTCATAACCGCTTAGGAACATCAAGAAGCTCCACTTAAGAGCCACATCACTTTTGTATCCGTAAGCAATAGCATACTCTTTGAGCTCTCTCGTCTTTTGCTTAACCTTATCGAAGAAATAGCCCTCTTTGTTGGTCGCTTTTATCTGATGAAATAGCTCCAAAGTATCTGAAAGACTCCCTTGAAACTCTCCGACGGCTCTATTTTCATCTTTTTTAAGCACCCCGATGCGTCGTGAGAGCTTTGCGGTGAAGAAGACGACTATCGGGTTGGTGATGAGGATAAAGAGCGCTAGAGGCCAATGTATCCACAAAAGGATGATACCCGAAAAGAGGAGTGTGAGCACAGCGATAATCAGCTTACCGACGGTCGTACCTATGAAGCCGTCAAGCGTCTCGATATCGGTAACAAGCTTAGAAGTGATAGAGCCGACACTAAAGTTCTCATACTCTTTGAGCGATACACGCTTGAGATGATCCAAGAGTGAGACTCGTAATTTATAGGTGATTTTTTTCGAGATGGTGACAAATATCTTGGTCTGTAGTATCCCCAAAACGGTCGCTACAAATCTAAAAACTATGATTATGATAAGAATAATAAGAACATACTGATATATCTCCATCTCACCAAAAACGCTCGAGATATAGTATGTCAATTTATGCTCTTTACCTAAAAGCAACTCATCAACAAGGAGTGGGATAAAAAGTGGGATAACCGAGATGAGAATTGTCGCAACAACAGCGATAATCTGCCCTAAAAAAACCAACCTCTTATAGTCAAAGATATGGCCTACGAGGAGCTTGACACTACACTTCATCAAAGCCCATCGACAATTGTAAGCACTTCTCTTAGGTCTCTGCGCTCTACGATATGTGTAGCCGCCTCTTGAAGTATAGGTTTAGCGCAGAAGGCTATACGAGTGCCTGCATACTTAAACATGCTTAGATCATTGGCTCCATCGCCTACTACGAGGGTATCTTCTACGCTTACACCAAGTAACTTTTGCAATCTCTGGAGCATATCACCCTTAGAGAAGCCAAACATCATATCGCCACCCACAAGTCCGCTCAATATCCCATCTTCACTATGAAGCACATTGGAAAAATCTCCATCAAGCCCGAGTTGTGCTGCAAAGTGTGAAGTCGCATTACGAAATCCACCCGAGAAGCAGATCACCTTATAGCCTCTTTGTTGTAAGCCTGTCACCACATCGGCTGCACCCTCTGTGAGCGGCAATGCTTGACATACGGTATCTACCCTACTCTTAGCAAGCCCTTTAAGCAGTGCAACTCTACGCGTCAATGAAGCAAAAAAGTCAAGCTCCCCCTCCATCGCCTGCTCGGTGATAGCGGCAACTTCTGCTTTAAATCCTAGCTCATCAGCCAAGAAATCGATGGTCTCTCCATCCATGAGTGTAGAGTCAAAGTCAAATACTGCTAATTTATTCACTATTTATCCTAATCTAATTTTAGATTGCCACGAAATCTTTGATTTCTCGCAATGACTGTCATTGCGATGGGCAAAGCCCGAGGACAATCCATTCACCGCAGAATTATCATACTCAAATGCAAAGTATAATTTGGTAAAATTGTAACAAAACTAACCCAAAAAACAAGAGTTGCTATGCTATTTGACAAATTTTGCTCTACTTTATGTTCCAATGACCGCTTTATCACGATAGAAGTCACCCCGCC
>JARROQ010000032.1:0-31077 GCA_037383745.1 Sulfurovaceae bacterium | reverse complement strand
AGTGCACCGGCATCGATTACATTCACACTCGATACGACAGCACCTGTTGTTGATGTTAATGATATCGCTTTAACTAATGATGATACTCCTGAACTTACAGGAACTATAGATGATCCTACTGCAACGGTTACTGTGACAGTAGACGGTGTGGATTACACTGCAACGAATAACGGTGACGGCACATGGACGCTCGCAGATGATGTCGTTGCGTCATTAGCTGATGGAACAACAACTGTAGATGTAAGCGCAACAGATACCGCAGGGAACACAGGTACAGGTAGCGGCAGTGTAACTGTCGATGCTACAGCTCCTGATATAGACCAATTGAAAATAACAAATATAGTAGATAATACAGGAAATTACTCTTCTGTCACAATGTATGGAACAGGCGCGGAAGTTGGTAACACTATTGCCATATATGACGAAGATGATAATTTGGTGGCAACAGCAACTGTACAATCAGATGGAACATGGAGTGTAGATATCTCTAATTTGAGTAATACACCAATCGGTGATAATGAATTCTTTAGCGTCACTGAAACAGATGCTGCAGGGAATACAACGGGACAAACCGACTCAACCCATTATTATCATGGTGACGGAAGTAGCATATCTACTGAATCTACAGACGATTATGTATTAACAGGTGACGGTAATGATACGATCAATACTGATCAAGTGGTGGCAGCATCAGGCAATGAAGATGATACCGATGATTATGTTATGATAGACGGTGGCAACGGAACAGACACTGTTAATTTTGGTGGCAATATATCTGATTATACTATTACCACTGATGTAAATGGAAATATCATTGTTACAGAAATGGCCACAAGCGATAGCAATGGTGATGGCATAGGAGATGTAACTGAGCTAAGAAATATCGAAACTATAGTATTTGCAGATGGTACCTATAATGTAACAACAAGTAATTTTATCCCTACTTCAACCAATGACTCTATTACCATCTTGGAAGATATGAACAATACAACAGATGTATATACTTTGACCACTAATGATTTTGGAACTTATAGTGATGAAGAGGGAGATAGCTTAGCATTTATCAGAATCGATTCATTACCGACCAATGGCACTCTATATCTAGATGGTATAGTTGTTACGGCAGGAACTGTCATTGAGGTTGCTGATATCACATCAGGGCTTTTAACATTTAATCCAATTGACAATAACGATACGAATAGTAGCTTTACATTTAGCGTGCATGATGGTACCGATTGGAGCACTACAAGTTATGCGACAGCTATAAATATCACAGCTGTTGCCGATACTCCGACTCTTACGGTCGATGGTATACAATCATCGGGCGGTGATGATCTTATCGATCTCGTGACAATACCAAGTAGCACAGGCTTAACACAACAAATATATGATAATGTGAGCTCTGTAACTATTGATAGTGTCAATCTCGAAGCAACTATTGATGGTCTTTCTCCTACTTCCCAAACCGTAGTAACTCAACCTTATGCAACAGGTAATAACGGCACTGAAGCGGATGATATAGCAGCAGGAACCATTGAAGTAACATCTGGATTGATCTATCTTGAAGCAGGAACAACGATTTCTTTCTCCGGTTACTTTGACGATTCATTGCAGATAGAACTTGGTGGCACCACACTGGTTAGTACTACAGGAGATGCGTATGGACAATACAACACTTCGATTGTCGGTGCAACAACAGCAGGTGGAGGGATAGCCACAACTAATGGAGCATATATTGTTAGTGAATCCGGCTATTACACACTCGATATATATACTTATAATCATGGGGGGCCAGGCGATCTTTCAATCAATGTCTCAGTTGACGGAGCAACACCGGTTGCACTCGATACAACCAATTTTAATCTCTACTCAAATGCAGCTGACATAGATGGACAACATTCATCACTTGTATCAACTGATGGTGAAAATGGTTATTACCCTGTTGCCTTAAATGAAGGGGTAGAAGGTTCACCTATCAAACTCACAAGTATCTCTGCTGCTCTTACCGATACTGACGGCTCAGAAACTCTTAGTATTACGATTTCCGATATACCGGTAGGTTGTACGATATCTGATGGCACCAACACATTTACTGCAACTTCGGGATCAACAACGATAGATGTAACAAATTGGAATCTGGATAGCTTAATCTATACAGCATCCGATGTTTCAAGCAGTGGATCTATAAACGAACTTACAGTAACGGCAACAGCAACAGAGGGTGCAAATGGAGATACAGCCTCTGCATCTGAGACAATTACCGTCACAATCAATACTGCACCGGTCGCTGTAGCTGATCAAGCCGTTATTAACATGCCGGACTCTACTGCTACTACTTACTATGTGAGCAGCACTGAAGAAATTGGCACCGTTGATCTTACAACAGGTGTTCAGACGGTTATCGGTACACCTGGCTATACTCATGGCACTATCTATGATATCGCTGCGACTTCAAGCGGAACGTTATATGCTATCACATCCACTGACAGATTGTATAGTATTGATACTTCAACGGCTGCGGCCACTTCAATCGGCAACGTCAGAACAAGTAGTAATCAAGATGTAGGCACAATAGTCGGTTTAGCATTTAGTGCAGACGACACTTTGTATGGTATGACTAACGATGGTCATCTTTATTCTATAAATACAAGTAGCGGTGTGGCAACCTCTGTTGCACCATATGACTTTGGAGGCACTTGTGATGACCTCGTTTATTATGATAATGGTTTATATGTATTAGCTGACAATAAGCTATTGAGATATGACCTCACAACCGGCAGTGTTAGCACCATAGTAACAGGAATGAACGGAATATTGTATGGTCTTGCGCTTAATGACGATGGCAATATATACGTAATTAAAAATGATGGAACGGCTTACATCGTTGATCTTACTGATAATACCTATACTTCTGCAAACAATATAGATTTGAGCGGAACGATTTATGGTGCCGCTTCAACAACAATGGCTGCTACAATCGTCACCGCTACAGGGGATGTTACCCCTGAAACTACTGGGCAAGATCATGATGCGGATGGTGACTCTTTTTCAGTTACGGGAGTGCTTGCAGGTAGCACGATGAGCGCTTCTGGCAGTGTGGGCGCAGAAATTCAAGGCACTTACGGCACTTTAGTGATGCAAGCAGATGGTAGCTATACCTATACTTTAGATAAAAGTCTTACGGCAGGAGCTAAGAATGCATATGAAGAAGCGAGTGATCGTGTATTCTATTATGTAGATAATGGAGGCAATATAGGTACGGTAGATCCGGAAAATGGTGCAACCACTGTGATTGGATATTCCGGACATACATTCTATGATATTGCTATAACTCCAAACGGTACATTGTACGGCATTATGGGAAATGGTGACTTATACAGCATCAATACTTCAACTGCTACTTCTACTTCTATTGGCACGGCAAATGTATCAGGAGAGATAAGAGGTTTAGTCTCTGACTCAGATGGGACCCTATATGCCCTTACTTATTATGGAGACCTATACACTATCGATGCAACGACGGGGGCAGCGACTTACGTAGATGGTCTTGGTGGTTATTATTGTGACGATATACTTTATTATGATGGAGATATTTATGCTTTATCAAACGGCAATCTCTTAAAATATGATTTAGATACAGGCACCGTTACTACTGTGGTAACCGGAATGCCTAATAATATGTATGGTATAGGGATTGATAGTGATGGCTCTATCTACGCATTTCAATATTATGGAAACATCTATGCAATAGATCTTGATGCCGGCACTGCAGCTGACACAGGGGTTGATGTAGATGATTATATTTATGGTGTATCTTCAGCATTTAATGATCTTTCGGCAACAGCATTTTATGCAACAGATACATTTACCTACACTATCACCGATGAAGATGGCATGACGAGCACAACAACGCTCACAATCAATGTAACTGATCCTGATACAACATCCATTACGGGTAGTATTACCGACACTGTGCTAACCGGCGATAGTGATAGCAATATTATCATCAGCAATAACAGTGATGGAGCGGAGCTTTATGGTGGAGATGGCAATGATATTCTAATAGGGATGGAAGGTGTTGCAGATTCACTCTATGGTGGAGATGGCAATGATATCTTAGTTTATGATGCGTCAGATGTTGTTGTTGACGGAGGTAATGGCTCGGATGTACTCATTTTTAATACCGATACAACCCTTGATTTTGGTACATTGAATAGCTCAACAAACCCGATTACCAATATAGAAACGCTTGATCTTACAGATGCAAGTGTAACGCTTGATCATTTAAGTGCAGCCGATGTTTTGGACATCACCGGCAATAGTGACACAACACTGAAAATACTCGGCGATAGCGATGATACCGTCAATCTAGATGGCTGGACTACTAGCGGACAAACTAATCAAGATGGCATCACTTATAATGTCTATACCGATACATCTGGCACTTCGACTCAAATCTGGGTTCAAGCAGATGTCGGTCATATAGTTCTGTAATCAATCCGGCAAGAGAAAAGCAAAGACTGCTCTTGCCGATTATTCAATCTTACATTTAAAAGGAATTCGATGAGATATATCATGGGAGTATTGGCAATATTATTCGCCATCTTTACATTGAGCGGATGCTCTTCAAAAGTTGAAACAAGTATAATCAATCACAAAAAAGGTGATGCAAAAATATATTTCTACAGAGACCCAGGAGACAGTAAACTCTCTGCAACCATTTTTGTCAATAGAAGACTCGCAGGTATTCTTCTACCAAATGAATACATAAAAACGGATGTTTGCTACGGTAAAGTACCCGTAAACATCAAAACAAAAATAGGCAATAGACTCGTCTCAAATAACATTACTCTAGATGTAACACAAGAAAACAATGCAACGCTTTATGTAAGACTCTATGAGACAAATACTGGCGTAAAAGCACAAAATGTATCGGTCGATGAAGATATTTTAGACGATAAACACTATGGAGAGAATGCGATCAATAGATACATCCCAAGATGTCCGAATCGCAGATAAAAAATTAGGGATATTGTATACTTATCCCTAATGCCTCAACATCTTTCGCAAATGATTGCGAGACCCTAAGGTTTGACTCTATAACAACATCAGCCGTATCACCCTTTAAACACAACTCAAGTGGATATTCTCCCGGATTTGCTATCACGATATCAAATATACTTTTTATCATAGCATCATCTTGGATATCTTCTATAGCAACGGAAAAAGGAAGATAATCCACTGCCGCATTTCCCTCCTCGACTTTATCATCTTTGAGAACCTTCACTCTCTCTTTTTTTACATCTTTTAACCTTATGATTTTTAAAACATTAAAACCGGTTTTATCTTCTTCTTTTTTTATCTTCACTTTAAAGGCAATCGGCTTTAAGAGATCAAAATCCTCTTTGAGCTCGCTAAGCTTATCTTCATAAATCATAAACTCTATACTCCCGTGATAATCAAGCAATTTCACGATAGCAAATTTATTTCCTTTTTTGGACATCTTCTCGACAATCTCTTCTACTTTACCTATAAAGAGCGCTTGAGAGCCATTGGCGAACTCGTCCACTTCGGTGCTAAGGTTGTACTCTACACTCTCTAACTCTTCTCTATAATCATCTAGCGGATGTCCTGAGACATAAAATCCGAGCGTCTCTTTTTCCATCTCTAAAATATACTTAAGATCATATTCACTCATCTCTTGTATCTCAACAGAGACAACCCCTATCTCATCGCTCTCTCCAAAAAGAGAACCCTCTATCATTTTTTTAGCTTGCGAAGCCTTATAGGCACCCTCAACCAAAATCTCTACCTGCTCCAACATCGCATGTCTTGTATGACCAAGCTCATCAAGTGCACCCGCCTTTATGAGTGATTCTAAAACTTTTTTATTGACCTTAGAGGAGTCGATACGAGAAAGAAAATCAGAGATCGAATGGAATGCCCCCTCTTCTCTTGCTTTGAGAATAGAGCGAACAGCGATCTCACCTACCCCTTTAATTGCACTCAATCCAAAGAGAATTACCTCTTTGCCATCTATCTGGTCTGCTTTAAACACAAGATCTGAACGATTGATATTTGGAGGTAGAAGTTCGATATCCATATTTTCAAGCTCAACGACATATTTGACAATCTTGTCGGTATTATCCTTATCAAGCGTCAAAAGTGCGGCCATAAACTCAGTAGGATATTTTTTTGTGCTCCATTAGCAAAATCCGTTTTGAGTTTATCCATCTCCTCTTTGATTTTTTTCCCCATCGCGCGCCGTACAAGATCTGCCTCACCAAGACTAAATCCACCGATAGTTTGCACTATCTGCATAACTTGCTCTTGGTAAACAATGACTCCATAAGTTGGCTTGAGTATAGGTTCAAGCTCCGAAAACATATAACTAATCTTAGCTCTTCCATGTTTTCTCTCGACAAAATCTTGTAGCATGCCTGACTCCATGGGTCCCGGACGATAGAGTGCAAGCATCGCGATAATATCTTCAAAACCGGAGGGTTTGAGTTTTTTTGCTAAATCTCGCATTCCCACCGATTCGATCTGAAAGAGTCCTAGCGTCTGCCCCTTACCTATATACTCATAGACCTCTTTGGTGGATATATCAACTTGCTCAAAATCAACCCTCTTTCCATATCGCTTCTCAACCAACTTATTTGCCTCTTCGATAACAGTTAATGTCTTCAGCCCCAAAAAGTCAAATTTGATGAGATCGACCTCTTCTACATATTTTCCGCTATATTGCGTAGCTAGCGCATCCGTACCGCTTGGTTTAAAAAGAGGTGTTTTAGACCATAAAGGCTCATTCGATATAACAACACCTGCTGCGTGTGTTCCGGCATTTCTATTGAGTCCTTCAAGTGATTTTGCAAATTCCCACACCTGCTTCATCTTTGCATCACTCTCGATAAGTTCTTTTATCTTTGGCTCTTGCTGAATAGCCCCTGGCTTGATATCTTTCTCTTTATCCTCTTCTCTGTCTAAAACAATGCCAATCTCATCAGGAATCAACTTCGCAAAAGCATCTGCTTGCGCATAAGGCACATCAAGCACCCTAGCAACATCACGGATAACCCCTTTTGCTAAAAGCTTACCAAAAGTGATGATTTGTGCCACATTTTCTCTGCCATATTTGTCGATTACATAATCTAAAATCTCTTGGCGTCTTGCCTGACAAAAGTCCATATCAATATCAGGCATTGAGACACGCTCCGGATTCAAAAACCGCTCAAAAAGCAAATCGTAAGGCATAGGATCAATATCGGTAATCTTCAAAGCATAAGCGACAAGCGATCCAGCGGCCGAACCACGACCTGGACCCACAGGTATCCCTCTTTCTTTTGCTACTCTGACAAAATCCCAAACGATAAGCATATATCCTGGAAACTTCATGCTATTGATGACCTCTATCTCTCGCTCTAGACGCTCTTTATACTCCTCATGCTTTTCTTTCGGTATATTTTTAAGTCGATCTTCGAGCCCTTTTCTTGCTTCATAGACAAAAAGTACTTTGTCATTTTCAAGCGAATACTCATTTTGAGCCTCAGGAAGTGCAAGGTCATACAAGGCAGCCATATCTCGACAAAATTTAAAATTTGGAGGGGTGGCATCACCGAGTTTGATCTCTAAGTTACATTTCTGTGCAATCTCTTGTGTATTTGCCACAGCATCAGGGATGTCGGCAAAAAGTGCGTACATCTCTTGGGGAGATTTTATGTAAAACTCTTGAACAGAGTGCCCCAACCTATTTGGATCATCATAGAGTTTATTCATCGCTATACACATAAATGCATCATGTGGTCTAGCATCACTTTGTTCTTTGTAGTGTGTATCGTTTGTACCGATGATTTTAATACCTGTCTCTTTAGAGAGTCGTATCGTCTCTTTATCAATGCGGTATTGATCCTTGATGCCGTGACGCATAATCTCGAGATAGAAATCCTCTCCAAATATCTCTTTGTATTCTAAGGCTGTTCTTTTTGCCTCTTCATATCCTTTTGCGCCAAATCCTATATTTCTCTCGCTCAGATTGAGATGCCAATTCACCTCACCTTGCAAACAAGCACTTGAGCAAACAAGCCCTTCACTGTATTCTCTGAGAAGCTTTTTATTAATCCTTGGATAGTAATAAAAGCCATCGATATAAGCTCTTGAGCTGAGATACATAAGATTTCTATAGCCTATCTCGTTTTTCGCATACAAACAGAGGTGAAATCGTTGCTTTGAAGTTTTGTCATCAAGCTCTTCTTGGTTGTGAAGATAGCACTCCATACCAATAATAGGCTTGATACCCTCTTTTTTCATCGTCTTATAAAAATCGATTGTTCCAAACATATTGCCATGATCGGTCATGGCAACACTATCCATCCCAAGCTCTTTGATCCTTTTTGCCAGCTCTTTTATCTTGTTGGCGCCATCAAGCAAAGAGTATTCTGTATGAAGATGTAAGTGTGTATATTTTGGCTGATCGGACATAAAACCCCTCTAATTAAATCTTAAAAGACTATAGCGAAAAGGAGGTAAAAGAGAAATAAGACGAAGGAGGTTTAGTTTAATTTTTTTGGTTATTTTCCTTGCACCCGATAGTAAGTACCGCCCGCATAGACATTATGACCAAAACCACACTCCCATGACTCCCCTGCTGTTTGTTCTACAAGGACATGATTATCTTTGAAAGTAAAGTCAAATGTGCAATTGAGATACTCTTTGGGATCTTGAACATATATTGCGTGATTATCTTCGATAGCAACTTCAGCAGAAAACTCTCCAAGATTTGGACCATAATACATAAAATAGTGCGGTACATAATAACCGTCGTAAGTGATAGTATATCTATCGTCACTTTTCTCCACAACTATCGAATCCCACAGAGCTTTGCCCGAATAACGCCAATACTCACCGACATAACTTCCCGCAAGCTCTTTTTTGGCTTTATCGATTTGCACTTTGTATTTTTCCCTATTGTAAATCGACTTCTTACCCTCTTTTGAAAGACCGAGCCAAGCATCTGCTTTTAGGTATTCTCCTTGATGGATATAGGTGAGCGCAACATTATTGTACGCTGTTGCCCTATAGGCATCATCAAGCCCGCAAGTTTCTGCCCAACCTACTTGTGTCTCATATTGCTCTCGTGCTTTATCGAACTGTTTTTGTTTGTAGTATCCATCGCCCAATGCTGCATACTGCCCAATCTTTTTACAATCAGCAACAATCCTAGCATCGGTTTCCTCGTTCGCTTGTAGAGTAAAATTTACCGTTAACACAAATAGCAATAATAATCTTTTCATATACGGTATCCTGGATTTATAGAAAATAATAATAAAGAAGTTTCTCTTTAACAAAACTCGCTGAGTGTGCCGGCGCGTACCATATTGTAACTCTCTATACCTACAAGCTCTTTGATGATAGCAAGTCCAAAGCAGATAGCTGTGCCGGGACCTCTTGAAGTCATCACCTTACCCTCAATGACCACTTTCTCTCTATCAGTATAGCCACTCCCGCCAATTTGCTCTTCAACCGATGGATAGCAGGTATATTTATGGCTCAAAACACCCGCTTTATGGAGTGCATATGGTGCAGCGCAAATAGCCGCTATGTATTTATCTTTGGCTTGAAAGCTTTTGAGCAAATCTTGGACGATATGATCTTCGGCGAGCCTATTGGTACCGCCCCAACCTCCTGGCAATACGATGATATCAAAATCATCGGCGATTACATTCTTGATAGAAGTTTCTGCTTGCACAGTTATGCCGTTTGCACCCGCGACCAAATCACTTGCAAGCTCACCCTCAAGATAAGCCACCGTAACCTCGATGCCCCCTCTTCGCATGATATCGATAAGCGATACCGCTTCTATCTCCTCAAAACCCTCTGCTAAAGGAACTAACGCGCTTGCCATGATATCTCCCTTTTACTATTTTGCTTTTTCTAGATAGACGCCCTCTATAGTATCAACTTTTATCATCTCGCCTTCCAAGATATGAAAAGGTACTTGTACTACCGCACCACTCTCAAGCGTTGCCGGTTTCTTCCCGCCTTGGCTATCGCCTTTAAAGTTTGGTGGTGTCTCAACAACTTTGAGTACAACTGTTTGTGGTATCTCTACCGAGATTGCTTTGCCGTTATGAAAAAGGATATCTGCTTCCATTCCATCGATCATAAAGTTAAAGGTATCTTCACCGACTTGCTCTTTGGTGAGCCCTATCTGCTCATAATTTTCAGTATCCATAAATTGTAAAAATTCACCATCATCGTAGAGATATTGCATCGTTTTTTGCTCTAAGTTCGGTACTTCAAACTTATCACCGGCATGAATTGTCTTTTCTATGACTTTCCCCGTACCTAGATTTTTGATTTTTACTCTTACAAATGCTGCGCCTTTACCGGGCTTTACATGTTGAAATTCTATTACCCTATAAGGATTGCCATCAAGCTCTAGACGAACACCTTTTTTTATATCTCCCATACCGATTGTAGCCATATAATCTCCTTTTGAATGAGCTAATTATACTACAAGGATAATTAAGAGCAAAAGAGAGGAAACTAGTTCTCTTTTGGCTCAAAGTCCATCGCTTCACTGCCGTCCATCAAAATAGGAATAAAGAGAAGTGAAACAAATACTGCCGCAACGGTTCCCGAGATAAGTGCAACTCCAAGCCCACCAAAGATAGGATCGCTTGCAAGCAGTGCGGAACCAAGTATGATAGCTACTGCGGTAAGTGCGATAGGTTTTGCTCTTGTAGCTGCTGCTATTGCTATAGCGCGTCTCTTTTCTATCCCTTTATCGATCATGAGACCTTTTGCAAAATCTATGAGTAGAAGCGAATTTCTTGAGCTTATTCCCATAAGGGCTATGAAACCTATAAGCGAAGTGGCCGTCAAGAAGAAAGTATCACTTGTGACGATATCGGCAACTAAATGCCCAAAGATAACACCGATAATAGAAAGAAATGAGCCCAAAAGCACGATACCACTCAACTTAAAGCTTTTATAGTAGACAACAAGGAGTAAAAATATCAATATAAGCGCGGCTATAAATGCGCCGCCAAGGTCTCTAAAAGTATCTAGAGTTACTTTCATCTCGCCATCCCATCTAAGAAGCACCTCTTTGCCTGTCTTTTTATCTTTAAGGTGGAGATCAAACATATATGTTGACATCCCCGGCTCTTTTGTGACTTCATAATCTTTACTAAAATAATCAATCATCTGACTTCTGGCATCTAAAAGCGGATAGACTTGTGAAACCTCGTCTGTTTCGGCAATCACATTTTGCATACGCGCAAGATTTTTGTGCATAATAGTTGGACTTGAATCCACTTTTTTAATATCTACCACTTCGCTCAGAGAAACAAGCATCCCTTGGGCATTCATAAGTTGCAGTGATGAGAGTTTTGAACGCAGAGCAAATTCATCTTGCTCTGCTATTGTTTTGCTCTGCTTATCAAGCACTAAGAAAATCGGTATCTGATCACTATAATCTTTAGTATTTTTGTAACCCACAACCATACCCTCAAAAGCAAGATAGAGTATTTTGTTGACCTGATCAACACTCAATCCACTTCTTGCGATGCGATCTTTATCGGGAATGAGTTGATATTTTTTAAATATCTTATCGCCGACGATATCAACATCAACAAGTCCTTCTGTTTTCGAGAGAATTTTAACAACATCTTTTGAAACCTCTCGTATTTTTTTCACATCATCACTATAAACTTCTACAACAATGGAAGCCATCGTAGGAGGACCGGCGGGTTGCTCTATAAATTTAATCGATGTGCGTTCCACCAAAGGTTCACATTTTTGTTTAATAATCGGCCTAATGCGGTGTACCATTTGGAAAGAGGTCTCATCTCTGTCATGCTTGGAGGTGAGATTCACAGAAAGCTCTGCAAGATTCTCACTATTTTTCATGCCTGAACCTTTGACCAAACCTGCATAATCAAGTGGAATACCATCAGATAAAAATAGCTCCATATTGAGGATTTCCGACTCTTTTTTGAGCTCTCCTATCACACATTGTGATATCTCTTGAGTCTTTGCAAGCGATGTGCCACTCGGTGCATCTATATAGACAGAGAATGTATTGTCACTTTTCCCTGGGAGCATCTTGGCTAAAACTATCTTTGTCGGAAACATCAAAATCGCTATCACAAAAAGAGCAGCTGTTATTTGCAAAACTCTTTTTTTCTTGAAGGGTGTTTCGAGGATCGAAAAAACAAAATTTTCAAATTTTTTCATCTATTTCCCCTTGTGTCCGTGCTCTCTTTTGAGCAATTTCAAACTAAGGTAGGGAGTAAATATATACGCCACAAAGAGTGAAGCAACGAGTGCTACAGGCACATTAAGCGGTATAGGCTTCATAAATGAGCCCATCATCCCACCAACAAAAGCCATAGGAACCATCGTAAGGATGATAGCAAGCGTAGCGATATTTGTAGGCGGCCCTATCTCATTGGTTGCTTCAACCAAAAGCTCTTCCATAGTCTCATGAGGCGAATCATGATCATGAAGATGCCTATGGATATTTTCTATAACAATAATAGCCGCATCAACTAAAAGTCCCAGAGAGAGCAGAAAAGCAAAAAGAGTGATACGATTTATACTCTGACCACCAAGATATGCGATAAAGAGCGTCACAGCCAAAATGGCAGGCACGGTAAAGGTGACGATGAGCGACTCTTTCCAACCAAGAGCAAACACAAGCATAATCGCGATAATAATGATTGTGATGACAAGATGGTGCATCAACTCATTAACGGCATTGTCTGCTCTCACGCCGTAATTTCGCGTCACCACATACCCTACTCCGGCATTATCGAGCGAACTCTCTTGGGATTTGAGATAGTCTAAAACCTCTTTTGCCACCACGACGGCATTGGTACCTGCAAGTTTGGAAATACTCAAAGTGGTTTGCTGAGTATCTTTGCTCAATGCTTCCTCTTTTGAATCCCTATAAGTGATAGTCGCTATCTTTTTGTTTTGTATGTCTGTGCCCTCATATATCTTCGCAACATCCCTGAGATAAATCAGAGAACCGCCATATTGAGCAACGGCGATATCTTTTACATCCTCAATGCTCTCAATAGCATTTTTAAGTCCAAAAACGACCAATTTTCCATCGGGTGTTGTTGTGCTCACATCCGGAACACCTTTAGCTACTGATTGAATCGCCATCATTATCTGACCGAGTGAGAGATTATAACCTGCAAGTTTTCCCAAATCTACTTCGATGTTATATTGTGCTCTTCTATCACCTTTGAGATTTGTTTTTGAAACATTTTCTATGGCATTCACGGAATGCTGAATATCACGAATCTTTTCATAAAATTTGATTTGATCTATTTTTGTGCTATCTTTTACATAAAATGCAACTGTTAATATGGGTATATCAATATCGATATCAAAAGGCTTGATAAGAGGTTGCATCGCGCCTTTTGGTATCAAGTCAAGATTTTGCATCACTTTATCGTAGAGTTTGAGATTTGAATCTTCTCTGTTTTGCCCTATATAGTACATCACATTGACGATTCCTACATCATTCATCGCCATGCCGTATATATGCTCTATACCGCTAATCTCCCGCAACTTTCTCTCTAAAGGATTGACAATCACCTTTTCTACTTCACTTGCATTAGCGCCAGGAAGTGCAACGATAACAGCACCACCCGAGATAGCAATCTGGGGATCCTCTTCTCTTGGCATAAAATTAAGGGCGATATACCCTACAAGGATTAAAAATGCAGCAAGCACTGAAGTGAGAGGATTTTTGAGAAAACCTTTTGCAAGCTTTCCGGCTATATCCATCGATTTTGAGCTATTCTCAATCTCTTTTCCCATCTATCATAACTCCAAAGTAACTCGAGCAAACATTCCCGGATAGACATTCTTCCCGGCTTTATCAAATTTTATCTTTGCTTTAAATTTATGCGTCATAGGGTTAGAAGCCGGGATGATAGAGCTTATCTCGCCTTCTGTACTTAGCTCGATAGAGGGAATATCCACCTTTACCTTATCGCCTTTTTTGATATTTTTAAGATCATTCTCGCTGATTTCAATCAGGATTCTTATATCTGTCAGATCAGTCAAGATAACAACAGGCATTCCCGGATTGACCATTTCGCCTTCATTCATATTTTTTGATATTATTATTCCATCGTTTGGTGCGATTACCTTAAGATACGCATCTTGAGCCTCGGCAATACTCAACATCTCTCTTTGATTTTGCGCAGCAAGTCTCATGTTTTCAAGGTCATATTTTGAAACCATTCCTTTTTTAAACAATCTTTCATATCTCTCAAGATTTTTCAATATATTATTGAGCTGATTTCTATACATCTGTTTTTGCGCATTGACTTCTGTCGGATCAATCTCATAGAGTAAATCGCCTTTTTTGACCTCATCACCCTCGCTTACATTCATCTTTTTAAGATAGCCCATGTTTCGGCTTGCTAAAACTTTTTGATTGTCCGATATAGCCGTACCGCTTAATACAAGCTCAACAGCATTTACAGAACTAAATAGCAATAAAAATGTAAAAATTAAAACTCTTATCATATCTCTTCCCCCCTATTTAGTAGCATATCTAGCTCAAATATCTTTGTATTATACTTGTTTTTTACACTTAAAAGTTTTGTAAGAACTTCTAGTTTTTTTGACTGCTTGATAAGCACATCACCGACAGGCACAATCCCCTCTTTATATCGCTCATTATAGGTGCTATAGACCCTTGATGCAAATTTATACTGTTTTTGATAACTTTTAATCTCTTCTAGAGCGCTAAGCGCCTCGGTTTGAAGTTTTTTTGTTTTGAGATAGATACCACTTTGGGCTAATTCAACCTGCTTTTGTGTTTTAAGATACTCTATTTTTGCTCTTTGTAGATTAGAGTAGTCACTGCCACCATTAAATATGTTCCAAGAGAGTTGCACACCTACGGTATAGAAATCTTTATCTTTGTCGAAATTTGCTTCATTATCAGCACTTCCATACTCAGCAAACCCACCGATACTCGGTCCGAAATTTGCTCTTTGAACACTCACGGCTCTCTTGCTTACATCAAGCCCCATTTTTGCTTTTTGTATGTCAAGATTGGAAGCAATGACATCATCTCTTGTAATCTCTTTTGTAGTTGCCAGATTATTTTTTTGTGTAACGATAGAGCTTACCTCTTGATTGAGCAAAAAAGAGAGATATTGATAAGCAAGATCCCTGTTAAGCTTCGCTTGAATATACATACTCTCGGCCTCGGCACCTTGTGCTTGCACCTCTAGCAAGTCTGATTCGAGTGCAAATCCCTCTTTTTTCATCTGTTTAACCGTCTGCTCTAATTGCGTTATATTTCTAGTAATAAGAGAAAGGTTTTTAATATACTCTTCGATAAGGCTAATATCATAAAAGGCTTTTTTCACCTGATAAATCTTCTCTTGTAAAACCTTTTTTGTATCAAGTTTGCTCATAAGAGCCAATTTTTTAGCGATTTTACTATATTCGTATATTTTGCCGCTTGTATAGAGGGGGATTGAATATGTAATTTTTGTCAAATAGTGGTTTCTTGCTTCCGGATAATTGAGATCATAGGGTTGAATAGTGAGCACATCCGGATTTGACGGATCAAATTCTCCTGCACCAAAATCACCAAAATTTGCTTCTCGACTTTGGAGTTTAAAACCAAAAACATTTCCTGCATCATCAGATCGCATTGCACTAACGGCAGCATCGAGCTTCCCAAACTTCATCCCGCTCACTGCTTGCGCCTCATAATATTTCATCTTTTCATCAAATTCGGCACTCTTTAGCTCCAAATTTGATCTTTTTAAAATCTCAATAGCATCATGGAGTCTAAGATTATTTAGCCCGGCAAAAAGAGGCATGATCAAAATAAATGCTAAGATAAAATAACGAATCAAAATCCTCTCCTTTTATTAATGAAATTCAATATTGTACACAATATTGATTAACAAGAAAATACACGCTTAGAGTACCGCGTATGCAACACTTCTTATACATGCGTCTAAGGACTCTAGCTCATCGAGCAACTGTTTTGTCACATTTCCATCTACTCTTATGACTGCGAGTGCTTGTTTTTTTGCATCTCTTCCCAATCTAAAATCGGAGATATTAACACCATGCCGTGATATGATTCTGCCTACATCACCGATAACACCCGGAGTATCGGTATTTCTAAAGAATATCATAACCCCTTTTGGCTCGACATCTACTAGATAATCATCTATCTCGATTATTCTCTGAACAGTTCCATCAAATACGGTACCGCCTAGTCTTATGACTCCATCTTGCGTTGTTACTTTAACAACAACCTTATTTGTAAAGCCACTATCATTTGGTTTACTCTCTTTAACAATCTCTATGCCTCTCTCTTGAGCAACAAACTCGGCATTAACATAATTCACTTGATCAGCAAGAGACTCCATTAAGACTCCTACGGTTGCAAAAGTAGCAAGTGATTCTATATATTCGCCTATTTCGCCAAGTGCTACTACCTTGATAGATTTTATCGCACTTTTTTTGCGTATCTGCGCACATAGATGTCCCATTTTTTGTGTCAACTCCAAATAAGGTCTCACAAAATCAGGTAACTCATTCTCTTTGATAGGCAGATTAAGAGCATTTGGATAGGAGATGCCTTTGGCTGTTTTGACTTCAAACCTGCAAGAAGTGCTTCTTCATCATACAATCCACCTCTAGCACAATTGATAAGGATAACGCCGTCTTTCATGGCTGCTATCTCGACTTTACCTATCATACCTACGGTTTCTTCTGATTTTGGGGTGTGAATAGTGATGATATCGCATGCTAAAATCTCTTTGAAATCTTTTGTGTAAGCAATGTCTAGATTGGTCGCTTTGGAAGGATCAATGTAAGGATCGTAAGCTACAACATCCATCTCAAAAGCTTTTGCTCTTTTACCGACTCTTGAGCCGATGTTTCCAAAACCGATGATGCCAAGCTTCTTATCTTTAAGCTCGGTACCATACCAATCCTGTCTTCTCCACACTCTATCAATCTTAAGATTATTATGTGCGTACGGAAATTGTCTCACACAAGAGAGCATATGCGCCATAGTAAGTTCAACAGCAGCGATAGTATTGGCTGTAGGGACATTCATCACAACGATACCACGCTTTGAACATCCATCGATATCTACATTATCAACCCCAACCCCTGCTCTGACGACAGCTTTCAAGTCAGTGGCATGTGTTAGAAAAAACTCATCAACATCAGTTGAGCTTCTTGTTATCGCTACATTGGCTTTTGGTAAAATCTCTTTGACTAGCTTATCTTTTGGCTCATCGGCCGCATTGATCATCTCTATATCGGCATCTTGCTCTAAAATAGCAAGACCCTTTGGATGAATATGGTCGCAAACCACAACTAAGTGCTTTGACATTCAAATCCCCTCTAAATTATTTTTTTAATTGATCTTTTAGTATATCGCCTAACGTCATGCTGTCGTCTTGGTCTGCATTTACTTTTGCAACTGCATCTTTCTCTTCTTGCATTTGAAGTTTCTTCACAGAAGCTCTTAAGCGATCATTTTTCTCATCCATAAAGACAATAACTGCACTGATATCTTGATCTTTTTCAATCTCTTCGATTTTAAGCGGGAAGAGATCTTCAGATCTTATGAGCGCATCTACTTGATCGTCGATAGCAATAAATACGCCAAAATCTTTTTTGTCTTTTACTTTCCCTTGAACAATATCTCCAACTTTATGATTTTTAGCAAACATTTTTATAGGAGAATCGCTAAGTGCTTTCATGCTCAAAGATATTTTTCCGGCATCTTTATCGATTTTTATAATTTTGACTTCTACTTCATCGCCCGGCTTAAAGCTATTTTTGGCATTTTTGGATTTATCCCAAGATATCTCTTGGTTATGGAGTAGGCCTTCAATCTCATCCAATTTCACAAAAGCCCCAAAGTCTGTCACAGATGTCACCTCGCCCTTGAGCACATCTCCAACTCTATTGTTTTGACAAAATTGATCAATTGGTTTAGGAAGTAAATTTTTCAAACTCACTCTTAATCTTTTTTCATTTTTATCTATCTCTATCACTTCAACATTTATCTGTTCGCCAACAGCGAGATGATCGCCGGGATGTTTTACATTTTTATCCCAAGATATCTCTGAAACATGCAAAAACGCTTCAAGATCATTTCCAAGATCAACAAATACACCATATGGTTCAATATTTCCTACAATGACAGCTACGGTATCGCCCTTTGAGACGATAGAATCTATATCACTCCATGGATCACTATGCGCATCCTTTATGGAGAGGGAGAGATGTTTTTTCTTTTTATCATATTCAAGCGCAACAACATTAACTTCATCACCCTCGCTAAAATATTTCGAAGGATTAACGGGACCTTTGTGAGAAATTTGTGAATAATGAACAAGTCCGTCAACTCCGCCTACATCAACAAAAGCACCATAACTTGTTATCTTTTTAACGATACCTTTAATGATATCCTTTGAATTCAAAAGAGCTTCCGCTATCTCATCTATTTTCCCATTTTCTCTCTCGATAAGCTCTTTTCTAGATACGACTACAGAATTTTTATCTTTATCAACTTTTGTAATAACAGCTTTAACTTTTTTTCCGATTGGATCAATTTTTTGAGACAAATAAGATAGTGTTCTTGGCATAAAAAAATCTAGACCGTCACATTCGATTATGTAACCACCTTTATTTTTCTTGATAACTTCACCCTCGATGATATACTCTTGTGTTTCGTCATAGCCGGCTATAAACTCTCTTAAAGCTCTCTGTTTTTTCGCAAGTTCATAGGAGATATTGAGTCTATCTCCTCTTTTCCCGGTTACTACAACCGTGATATCATCACCCTCTTTAAAAAGAAGATTACCACTCTCATCTCTGAGTTGATCGAGTGATAAAAATGCCTCTTTTTTTGTACCTACATCTACAATGGCTTGATTGTCATCCTCGTTGATCTTGACTATCCTGCCCTCTACTAAGTCACCTTCTGACTCTTCATTTTTAAAAGACTCTTCGAGCATTGCCTCAAAGTCTACATCCTCTATTTCGATATCTTCGAACTTCATTCCACTTCCTTATGTGCCTATTTTGACGATATTATACAATAATTAGATTAAATTTGCTTCGAGTGATTTCAACAAATTGCCTTAACTTTGTCTACTATCTCTTCAACAATCCAATCCGGTGTTGACGCCCCGGCTGCTATCCCACAATGCTCTTTATTCTTAAACCAAGCAAGGTCAACTTCATCTTGATTTTCAACAAGATAACTATCGTCACAATACCTTTTAGAGATCAAATAGAGCTGCTTTGTATTTGATGAGTTCTTCCCGCCAACAACAATCATCACATCACATCTTTTTGCGAGCTCTTGTGTCGCATCTTGATTTTCAAATGTTGCATTGCAGATAGTGTTAAATACCCTCACCTCTTTTGCACAAAGTATCAAAAAATTAGCAAGCTCCAAAAAATCATCAGGTTTTCTTGTTGTTTGGGAAACAAGTGCTATTTTGTTTGAAAGTTTCTCTTTTTCAAGTTCATTTTTATCTAAAACTATATAGACATTGCTCTCTTTAGCTGCGTAACTCATAACGCCTCTGATCTCAGGGTGATTTTTATCACCGAAAATCACTATGTCATATCCCTGATTACTCATCTCTTCAACGATATTTTGAGGCTTGGTTACATAAGGACATGTAGCGTCTATGATATTGTTTTTTTGCTCTTTTAATACCTTAAGCTCTTCCTTTGGAATCCCATGCGTCCTTACAACTACTGACTCATTTGGCTCTATCTCATTCATTTTATCAACATAGGTTACACCATAACCACTTTTGAGTCTATTGATCTCATCTTGATTATGTATCAGTGGTCCGAAAGTTTTACTATTTGGGTTTTGTTCAGCAATTCTAATTGCCCTTTTAACGCCGAAGCAAAAACCGTAAGAACTTGCGAGCTCTATCTTCAAAACTCTAGCCTAGTAATTTTCGAGAGGATATCAAAAAAATTAGGAAAAGAGGTATCAATGCAATCGATATCATCGATTTTCATGCCGGAGAAAATACCTGCTATCGCAAAACTCATAGCAACCCTATGGTCTCCAAAACTATCTACCGTAGCATAATGAATATCGCCTCCTGTGATACTATAGCCATCCTCAGACTCTTCGCATACAATGCCACATTTTTTGAGATTGGTAATCATAGAAGTGATACGATCACTCTCTTTGACACGGAGCTCTTTAGCATTACTCACAACACTTGTGCCCTCTGCAAAAGCCATAGCAACGGCAAGTGCAGGCAACTCATCGATAAGCCAAGCTATCTTCGATGAAACCTCTATAGCTTTAAGCTTTCCGTTATATGTGACGGTGATGTCGCCGATTGGCTCATACTTATCCTCTTTGAGTTCATACTCTATATTCGCGCCCATTTTTTTGAGTACTTTATAGGCACCTATACGGGTTTTATTGAGCGATACATCTTTGATGATGATCTTTGAGCCAGGGGTGATTGCTGCAGCTAGTGCGAAGAAGAATGCACTTGAAGGATCCGCAGGAACGGTAAGCTCTAGTGGTTTTAAGGGTTTTTTGAGAGGCTTTATAGCTATCCAGTCGTCCTCATCTTTTTTGATATTTGCACCCATACCTACAAGCATTCTCTCGGTATGATCCCTGCTTAAAAAATTCTCTTTATAGTAACAAGTTCCGTTTGAACGAAGTGCTGCTAAGATGAGCGCTGATTTTACCTGCGCAGAATCAACAGGAGAGTGATATCTAAAAGATTGCAATTTTGAGCCTCTTATATAGAGTGGAGCAAGTCTGCCATTCTCTCTGCCGTCTATTATTGCCCCTATTTCTCTGAGTGGCTCAACCACTCTACTCATAGGCCTTGCCTTGAGGTAAGCATCGCCGGTAAGTATATACATACCCTCCAAACTACTCAAAAACCCGCTATAGAGCCTGATGGCAGTACCCGCATTGCCGCAATCAAGGATATCTTTTGGCTCTTTTAATGATGGTGGTGGCGTGATAGTAACGCTACTAGCTACTCTTTTGATATCTGCGCCTAACTGTGCGGCAATATTTAATGAATTAAGCGTATCTTCTCCAAGAAGATACCTGTCTATCTTTGATGCCTGATCGCTCAAAAGCGAGAAGATGGCACATCTATGTGATATCGATTTATCTGATGCTATCTCATCACATATAAGATTGAATGCCTGCTCACTTTTTTTGACCAGTACGCTTTTCATCGTAATTTTGCTCCAAAGTTATCTTCAAGTTTTGAAAGTATCGCACCAACAACACTCTCTATGTCCGTATCTTCTAGTGTCTTTTCATGTGACTGAATATACATCCTAAGCGTTAAACTTCTATCCTTTTTTAAAGCTTTATCACTATAGATATCTATCGGATAAAATGCTTTGAGATAATCCAAATCTAAAGTATCTATAGCAGATTTGATCTCGGAGTAAACGATATCTTTTGATAGAACGACGCTGATATCTTTATAAACCCCTTGAAAATTAGATATTGCACTTGCAACTTTTTTTGTTTTTATAAGAGGGTGAACATCTAGCTCTGCGATAAATGTATCTTTAATGCCAAAATCCTCTTGTGCAATTGGATGCAATTTAGAGATATATCCGCAAACTTTTCCCTCGATAACTATATCAGCAGATTGATATGGATGAATTAGGCTATTTTGAAAAGTACAAGGTGCCAAATCAAACAGCCCTATGGATGAGCCTAATTTTTGTATAAATGCATCGGCATATATCATTTTTGGCTTGCCGCTATTGGTTATATTTTCCGAATCACTGCTACCGCTAAAAAGAAAAGCTATCTTCTCTTTTTGTTCTCTATTTTTATCGAAAACTGCTCCTATCTCAAAAAGAGGTATAGTTCTTTTTGAGTAACTTGCATTTCTCTTTGCTGCTAGAAGAAGGTTGACAAGAAGTGTCGATCGTAGAGTATTCAGCTCTTCAACAATCGGATTTAAGAGTTCTAGGTTTTTATCAATAACCTCAAATCCATATTTTTCCAATAACTTTCTTTCGCTAAAGATGTAACTAACTGTTTCATAAAATCCGGCTCCAACACTTTTGCATCGTATACTCTTTTTTGCCAAATATTCGTCATAAACCGCTCGTGTATGATAATTTTCAACAAAAGAGAGGGCTTGAGACTCAATGTTATCAATGCCGGTCATTCTTAAAATCTCCTCAGCAATATCTTGAGCATTGAGTATATCTGCTCTAAATAGAGGCACGGTAATCGCCAAGAGATCTTCACTGGAGATTGATACCTCAAAGCCTAATCTCTTCAAGATAGAGACTACACTACTTTTATCAAGCTCTGCACCAATAATCTTTGATAGCTGGCTTATCGATACCTTGATGATGGTGTTCTCTTTTTTATATTCATGAATCAAGAAACCATCATATATCTCTGTGTTTGAGCTTTTCTCTAGAAGTTTCAATGTATATTTTATGCCGAAATCTACATCCGGATTGCTCCCCCTTGAGGTGTTGTAGTAAAAATTATCAGTCTGTATATCTTTTTTTGTAACATCCATCGAAGATAAGTTTTCCGCAGAGATATAGCTCGCTTCGATAAACACTTTTTCGCCGTTGATGATAGGGGTGCAGCCTGCATACTGATTAACGCCGACGGTTGAGCATATATTCTCAGAAGCCAAAACCTCTATAAGCCCTTTTTCATTCTGTGATATTTTGATCTTTGCAACCCCGTCATCCTTGCTAAAACAGCCCTCATTATAAGCTCTTATTATCACCCCAATTGAGTTTGTTGCATAAAGTGTAATCGCAGATATTCTATCTTTAACTTCCTCTTCGATGAAAGCTAATCGCAATTTTATAATAAACGGCAGAGAGAGTACATCGATATTTACAAGCGCAAAAATAAGATCTATATCAAATTTCTTTTCACTTTCCAGCGAAGCATGCCTTGATATACCTGCCCTTGAAGTATGCTCATTGAGCTTAAGATCAATCTCTTTCATGTCCCTACTAAGCGCAGCACTCAAATCGCGTGCGACGCCCAAAACACTCAAACAATCGCCTCTATTTGGGGTTAATTCCACCTCTATAATGCTATCAGCCACAGACTCATAATTACTCAACGCTTCACCAACTATAAGTTCACCTATACTTGCATCAAGTATCATGATGCCCTCACCAAAACTAGGCAGTCCAATCTCCGAAGCAGAACAGATCATCCCGTCGCTATCCACACCTCTTAAGTTAGCATGCTTTATCTCAAGCCCGCTTGGAAGTTGCGTGCCTATGGTAGCAACGGCAACATACTCGGCATCAACAACATTAGCAGCACCGCACACTATCTGCCTTATGCTATATCCGGTATCTACTTCGCAAACATTAAGTTTATCGGCATCAGGATGCTTTTGACAAGATATGATTTTGCCGACAACAACACCTTCGGGAATTTCTATCTTTTGAAGACTTGCAACCTCTAATCCTATAGAATTTAACGTATCACATATAAGCTCATCGGAGATACCTTCTAAATCAACAAATTCTGATAACCAATTTCTTGTTACTATCATCTAAACTGCTCCAATAAACGAATATCACCCTCAAAAAGAGATCGAAGATCAGGTATCTCATGAATCAACATTGCAAGTCTCTCAATCCCGATACCAAAAGCATATCCGCTTACATCTTCATAGCCTACGGCCTTAAATACATTGGGATCGACTATACCACAACCAAGTACTTCGATCCAACCTGTATGAGAGCAGACACGGCACCCCTCACCTTTGCAAAATATGCATGATATGTCAACTTCTGAAGAGGGCTCCGTAAAAGGGAAAAAGCTTGGTCTAAATCTGACCTTCACATCACCAAACATCTCTAGAAGAAATTCTGTTAGTATCGATTTGAGATGGGCGAAATTGACTTTATCTTTTGCATCGATGACTAGCCCTTCCACCTGATGAAACATCGGAGTATGGGTTAGATCATAATCTCGCCTAAAAACTACCCCAGGAGCTATCATTCGAATAGGTGGTTTTGTGTCCATCATTTTTCTTATCTGCACCGGAGATGTATGAGTTCGAAGGAGTGAATTATCGGCAAAATAGAAAGTATCTTGCATATCTCTTGCGGGATGATTTTTGGGAAGATTCAAAGCTTCAAAGTTATGGAAATCATCTTCAACCAGTGGACCATTTTCGATAGAAAAATTCAAAGAGACAAAATACTCTATAATCCTATCCATAGTCTCCATGACAGGATGCAGTGCTGCTGTTTGGTAACTATTTTGATACAGTGTAAGATCCAGGGCATCCTCTTTGAGCTTTGCTTCTACCTCTTTGTTTTTTATCTCAGAATATTTTGCATCAAAAAGCTCTGAGAGACTCTCCTTGAGCTCATTGAGTCTTTGTGCTTCCTCTTTTTTCTCTTCACCTTGGAGCTCCTTGAGCTTCATAAAGCCCTTTGAAAGCACCCCCTTTTTACCAAAAATCTCAACTCTAACTTTTTCCAAATCATCTAAAGAGACAGATTGATCGATGAGTTGTGATATATTCTCTAAATCTTTCATGACATCCTAATTTTTTAGCTTAAAATACTGATAGTAACTATCTAAAGTTCGTTTGAGAGTTTACCATAGTAGCATTTATTTCTTGCTTGAAATTGTGCTATAATCGTCTCAACATAAATTGCAGGAGTATGTATGTGTATATTTTGTAAAATAGTAAATAAAGAGTTGCCGTGCAACATGGTACTTGAAGATGAAAACTTCTTAGCATTCCATGATCTCTATCCAAAAGCCCCCATACATATATTGATCATTCCAAAAGAGCATATTGATTGTTTTCAAAATGTTTCAGGAGAAACAATGCGCGCCCTTACGCCTTTTGCACAAAAAGTTGCTGAAAAAACAGGTGTAGATAAAACAGGCTATAGACTCATTACAAATAATGGAGATGATGGTGCACAAGAGATACACCACCTCCATTTTCATATGCTTGGTGGCGGTCAATTAAAATGGGAACATATGCATGATGAATCTCACAAAAATATGTGAGACTTCTCTATCTAGACTTTTCTAGCCAGCTTTTGAGTGCTTCTATCTGCTCTTTAGTGCGGATAGTAGCCGTACCACCCTTTGATCTTCTGGCATTCATACAGGCTCTATTATCTAAAATGCCCAAAACATCCTCTTTTATATTGGGCTCAATACTCTGCAAAGCCTCCAAGCTCAGCTCTGATATATCTACACCTTGCTCTTCTGCTAGATTGACAACATTACCGACGATATGATACGCATCTCTAAAAGGAACGCCTAGTTTTTTTACAAGATAATCAGCAAGATCAGTAGCACTTAAATGGCCAACCTTGCAAGCACGCTCCATCGCCTCTTTTTTGATTGTCATCTGCGTAAGCATCTCCACGAGTATACTCAAAGAGAGTTTTGCCGTCTTTACACTATCAAAAACTCCCTCTTTATCTTCTTGCATATCTTTATTGTAAGCGAGTGGTAAACCCTTCATTACCGTCAAAAGCGAGATTAGATTTCCATTTGCCCGACCGGTTTTTCCACGAAGTAGTTCGGGGATATCCGGGTTTTTCTTCTGGGGCATGATAGAACTCCCTGTTGCATGTCTGTCTGATAGCTTTATCCATCCAAACTCACTACTACTCCAAAGTATCAACTCCTCGCTGAGTCTACTAATATGCATCATCATTGTAGCGATATTAAAAAGAATCTCCAATGCAAAATCTCTATCGCTCACAGTATCGAGACAGTTGAGTGTGGGCGCATCAAAACCCAAAGCAGACGCAGTCATATCCCTATCTATCGAATGAGGTGTTCCCGCAAGCGCAGCACATCCAAGAGGGGAAAGATTATTTCGCTCATAACTACTTGAGAAACGCTCAAAATCTCTTTTGAACATGCTTGCATATGCCATTATGTGGTATCCGAAGTTGATGGGCTGTGCATGCTGCAGATGCGTCATACCCGGCAGGAGTGTTTCGGTGTGCTTTGAAGCAATCTCAAGGAGGCTCTTCATAAGATTGGATACAAGAGCTATGATCTCTTTTGTCTCCCTTTGAACATAGAGTCTAAAATCAAGCGCGACTTGATCATTTCTACTTCTAGCCGTATGAAGTCTTTTACCGGCATCGCCTATCTTTTGAGTAAGTCTAGACTCGATTGCCATATGGATATCTTCTTGTTGGTCTTCCTCAATATCCCAGCTTCCACTTGTAATCTCTTCTAATATCTCATTAAGTCCTAGATTTATCTTTTTAAAATCATCTCCGGAGATTATTCCTTTATTTGCCAGCATTGAGGCGTGCGCCAATGAACCCTTGATGTCTTCTAGATAGAGTGTTTTATCGAAAGGCAATGAGTTATTTAGCTCTTTAAGCAAATCGGAGCTTTCGATGCCGATTCTAGCCGATGCAATCTTTTTATTACTCACTTCAATACCTCTTTTTTTGGTTTAATCCCTATCATTTTATCCAAATTTAATAAAATAAATTCAAAAATAGAGTCTATTCAGAGGATAAAGAAAACAAATAGTAGTGCTATTGCGCCAAAAACGAATGCCTCATCCGAGCAAGATATTTTTGATGACTTTGATGATTTTGATAATGAATTTGAGACACAGGCAGTTTATGACCCGCTTGAGGGCTATAACAGAATTATGACGAGTTTTAACGATAAAGTATATATCTACCTACTTGAGCCAATAGCTTCAACCTATGCCTATATAGTTCCAAGAGGTGGAAGAGTGGCGATAAAAAACTTTTTCTACAACATTGAAACTCCGGTGAGACTCACAAACAATGCATTGCAGTTCAAGTTTAAAAGAGCCTCCATTGAGGGTGGAAGATTTGTTGTCAATACAGTGTTTGGACTTGGAGGTTTTTTTGATCCGGCAAAAAGTGATCTCGGATGGGAAAGCTATGATGAAGATTTTGGCCAAACTTTAGGGAGTTATGGCGTAGGCGAAGGTATCCCTATCGTATTGCCTCTCTTGGGACCTTCCAACATAAGAGACTCAGTGGGATTAGCAGCTGATAGCTTCATCAGCCCTCTTCCGTATCTAGGAAATCATATATTTGATTACGATATACCACAAACTACCACCATGGGAGCCGTCATTAAAGCCTATAAAGTCATTAATAAAACCTCTTTACAGCTGGGACAATACGAAAGTATCAAAAAAGATGCACTTGATTTCTATCCATTTTTACGAGACAGCTATAAACAACTCAGAGAACAACAAATTAAGGAGTAACACAAAACATGAAATTTAGAAAAATAACAACGATTATAATCTTTTTTATAACGCTTTCTTCGGGGCTTTTTGCTTTAGAAAGAAATGCGATAGAAAAAGACATATCTATTAAAATCAATCAAGCGCTCAATATTCTTAGTACAAAAAGTTTGACAAAAAAACAACAAGCTCAAAAGATATTTAGTCTGCTCGATGAAGTATTTGACAAAAAATTAAAACATTCCTATGTTGATAAACTTGCACTCTATGACAATCAAAAAGTAGTTGTGCTTGGACTCAAAGATTATCAAAAAAATAGGCTCCAATTACAAACAGAGCTTATAGGCAAGGGTGAAACATACCCTATCAACTACAACTTTTACAACGATAAAGGCAACTGGAAAATCTACGATGTAGATATCTCAGGTGTGAGTATCATTCAAACATATAGACAACAATTTTCCGGACTCCTCAAAGAAAAAAGCTTTCAAGAAATTCTCGCTCAATTAAGAAGTGAAGATATTCAATGATCAGAGAGTTTTACTCAAGGTGGGTAACACGCTACCCGCTTACGATACTTGCTTTTATCTCATTAACAGCGGGAATCCTTGGGTATTATGCAACAAAACTGGAGATAGATGCCTCTTCGGAGACGCTACTCCTTGAAAATGACAGTGATCTAGCATTCTCAAGAGAAGTTTCTAAAAAATATTATAGTCCAAACTTTTTGATTCTCACTTTTTCTCCAAAAAAAGGTGCTTTGCTTGATGATGCTAATCTACAAATCATAAAAAAGATATCCGATGACCTTCTTAAAATAGATACGATTGATTCTATAACTTCGATACTCAATGTCCCGCTTGTAGAGTCTCCGCCTCTTCCGCTTACGGATCTTGCCGGTGGAGTTGATACCCTCAGCACAAAGAAATTTGATAAAAAATTAGTCAAGCATGAATTTCTTACTTCAGAATTTTATAGTAACAACTTAGTAAGTAGTGATTTTACAACTACAGCGATTGTACTTAACCTTAAGAACGATAATCAATATACACATTATCTCGAAGCAAGAAATGCACTTCTAGACAAAAGCAGAAAAACTGCGCTTAATAGAAATGAAAAGATAAAACTTGAGCAGACAAACAATGAGTTTAAAACCTATCGAGACAAAACAAGGATCAAAGAAGCAGAAGATATAGCAAGCATCAGAGCTGTGATGAAAAAATACAGCGCGGAAGGCTCTATGTTCTTAGGTGGGGTCAATATGATTGCGACCGATATCATCGGTTTTGTTAAGAGTGATCTTGTCATATACGGCACATCGTTGCTGGTAATCCTAATGATTATTTTATGGGTATTATTTAGGAGGATATTATGGGTTTTCGTGCCTATCATTATCTGCAGTGTTTCTGTTGTAGCTACTACTGGATTCCTTGGTTTTTTTGATTGGGAAGTGACTGTTATATCTTCAAATTTTATTGCATTACAACTCATCATTACACTTTCAATCGTTATTCACCTCATAGTAAGATATAGGGAGGTCGAGGATATCACACACGATAAGATATCTCAAAAAGAGCTTGTTGTTGAAACGATGGATTCAAAATTTAACCCGACATTCTTCGCCGTCATTACTACCGTAGCAGGATTTGGCTCATTAGTTCTCTCAAGCATCAAACCTGTTCAAAACTTAGGGCTTATGATGAGTACAGGCGTTGCGATATCGTTTATCATTGCTTTTCTGCTTTTTCCGGCTATCCTCATGCTTCGACCGAGAAAAGAGGAGAAGCACTCATTTATCCGTAGTAGCAAATTCTCCTTTGTAAATTTTACTGCGAACCTTGTGCTTAAAGATAAAAAAGCTATTTTCATCACGAGCATTATCGTCGTTATCTTTTCTTTTACCGGAGCTTCAAAACTTATCGTTGAAAATAGTTTTATCAACTATTTCAAAAAAAGCACTGCCATATACCAAGGCATGGAGGTAATCGATGAAGAACTTGGGGGCACAACACCGCTTGATGTAATCATACAATTTGATGACAAGCAAGAGACTAAAACTGCCGAGACTCAAAATGATGATCTCTTTGATGATTTTGAAGACGAATTTGCAAAGAGTGCAAATGACCCGCAATACTGGTTTACTCAAGATAAAATGGAGACGATCTTGGCTGTTCATAATTACCTCAATTCACTCCCTGAAGTTGGAAAAGTACAATCTCTCGGCTCACTCCTAAAAACAGGGAAGTTGCTCAATCATGGCGAGGATTTAGACGGGATCACTTTGGCACTCTTTTACAAGATGTTTCCGGAGCGCTATAAAGACCTACTCCTTCGTCCCTATATCAATATCGAAGCCAATGAAGCAAGGATCTCAACGAGAATCATAGACTCCAATCCAAATCTCAGAAGAAACGAACTTATCAAAAAGATAGAATATGATTTAAGAGGTGTGATACAAAATAAAGATACAAAATATAGACTCTCCAATCTTATGGTGCTCTATAATAATATGTTGCAATCTCTCTTTGACTCACAGATTAAAACTTTAGGTTTTGTTCTCATACTGCTCTTTATTATGTTTTTATTGCTCTTTAGGTCTCTTAAAGTTGCCTTTATAGCACTCATAGCCAATATCGTTCCTATATCACTCCTATTCGGAATTATGGGATGGCTAGGCATACCGCTTGATGTGATGACTATAACAATTGCAGCCATCTCTATAGGAATAGGTGTTGATGATACCATCCACTACATACATAGATATAAAGAGGAGTATGATAAAACGGGGGATTACCTCCAAGCGATGGTAAATGCGCATCAAAGTGTCGGTTATGCGATGCTTTTTACATCGCTCATCATCATGATAGGTTTTTCAGTACTTGTATTTTCAAACCTTATCCCTACGATATATTTTGGATTTTTAACGGTTATTATCATGTTCACGTTACTGAGCGGAGATATACTTCTTTTACCAAAAATGCTCATAACACTCAAGCCTTATTCTAAAATAAAGTAAGACCCAAGAGGGTCTTCATAGAGTTTATTTGCTTTTCACGTCTTTCTTGATATTCTCAACGAGAGCAGGACCAACACCCTTGACACTGAGTAAATCTTCAAACGATTTATAGGGTCTAGCATGCATAATCGTATCGGCCTTTTTATCTCCGATGCCTTTAATGGCCATTAAATCCTCTTTTGAAGCCTTATTTAGCTCACCTAAACTCATCGCATGTAGCATTCCGAATGTCATGATGGCAATGATAGCCAACCTCTTCAAACTCATAATAACTCCTTTAAATTAATATTATGCATATAAGCATAAATAAATTATATATTTATATTTTTGAAGTTAAGTAAAATATTTCAAATTGTCATATTTTTATATAAATAAGTGTTTCAATTGTATTCAATATGTAAAATAAGAGTGCAACGATGTTGATATTTTATTGTTATATAATAGTCTCATTTTGCAAATTTTTGACTTGAATTTGTGGATATTTCAATGGCGTATTTACTATCTTGATTTTAACACAGTATAGGTAGAATAATTTCTATACAACCAACACTAACAACCCATCAAACAATGATAAAAAAATGATTTTGTAGATAAAGAAAGAATTCTCAATGTGGCAGCGACCTACATTCCCACACCCGTGGGGTGCAGTATTATCGGCGATGAGAGGCTTAACTTCCGGGTTCGAAATGGAGCCGGGTGTGACCCTCTCTCTAACCCCACCACAAAGAGAAGCAAACTTACCGTAGTAGGCTTGATTCT
>JARROQ010000031.1:0-53634 GCA_037383745.1 Sulfurovaceae bacterium | reverse complement strand
GTTGTTGCTATCTATAGAGACGGAACATATCTTGGTAATGCTACTCTTAACGGTAATAGCTGGAGCTATACCGATAGTGGGCTTGTTAATGGTAATGACTATACTTATACGGCTAGAGTAGAAGATGCCGCAGGGAACCAAGGTGCAACTTCTAATGCGTTTGATATCGGTATTGATACAACCCCTCCGGTGACAAACAGCATCGATATCACTTATATCACAGAAGATACAGGTATTAGTGATACAGATTTTATAACCTACGATCAAACGCTTGTTATCGGCGGTACACTTGCAAATGCACTTCAAAGTGATGAGTCGGTTCAAGTAAGTCTTGATGGTGGTACAACATGGGTTGATGCTACTGTAAGCGGTACAACATGGAGTTATGACAATACAGGCACTACGCTTGCAGAGGGCGATTATGATACACAAGTGCGTATCGTAGATGCTGCGGGTAATGTCGGAGCAACTGATGCACAAACCGTGACTGTTGATACAACACCTCCTGCAACAAACAGCATCGATATCACTTATATCACAGAAGATACGGGAACTCCGGGTGACTTTATAACTTATGATCAAACACTTGTTATCGGTGGCACACTTGCAAATGCACTTGGTGCAAATGAGCTCGTTCAAGTAAGCCTTGATGGTGGTACAACATGGGTTGACGCGACGGTAACCGGTACAACATGGAGTTATGACAATACCGGTAGTGCTTTAAGTCTTGGCGAATATGATGTTGAAGCGCGCATAATAGATGTTGCAGGCAATCTCGGAGCAGATGATGCACAAAAAGTGACTGTAATCAATCAAAATCATGCGCCGACAGATTTGGTTACTAGTGTAAATGACATCGATGAGTATGCAAAAGCGGGAACGATAGCTGCAACAATGTATGTTATAGACCCAGACTTGCCAAATGATAGCCATACATATGCGCTTAGCGGTGCTGATGCTGATAAGTTTGTAATCGATGATAACGGTACGATAACCGTAAAAAATGATGGTTCACTCTATCTTGGATGTGAAGCAAACGGTGAAGATCAGATCGTTACAGTTACAGTTACAGTAACTGATGCAGGCGGTTTAAGCTATAGTGAAAATGTTGCAATCAATATTACAAATGTTATGGAAGCGCCGGTTAAATATTGCAATCCTTGTAGCCACCAAGATTTGAATATAATTGGCGGAGATAACAACGACATAATCGTAACAGGCTTTGGCAATGATTTTGTCATGGCGTGCGCGGGAGATGATTGCATCAAAACAGGTTGTGGCGATGATACGATCTATGCCGGAGCCGGTAACGATAAGATCTATGCCGGATGGGGAGATGATACTATTTATGGTGGATCCGGTGATGATAAGATTTATGCCGATGGCGGCGATGATATGATTTATGGAGATCTTGGCGCTGATTGGATTGATGGAGGATGTGGTAATGATACGATAAGCTACGAAAATTCCCAAGAAGCAGTAAATGCATCACTTAATTGTTGCTTTACAGGTAAAGGCGGAGATGCAGAAGGTGATAGACTGTTTGGTGTAGATGTTTTGATAGGAAGTAACTTTGATGACACCTTAAGTTATAATCCTTGTTGGGCCAATACTATAGATGGTGGGCTTGGTAACGATACGATATATGGTGGTGCCGGAGATACTATCATAGGTGGTATGGGAGATGATACGCTTATTGTAGATAGTCATTGCATTAAAAGTGTACAAGGTGGTGAAGGAGATGATACTTTGATCCTCGGTTCAACAACTTGTTTAGACACAACAGGTTGGGGTGCGCCTGAAATCACAAGCATTGAAAACATCGATATGACAGATGGCGATTGGTGGGGCGATAAGCTTTACCTTGATAAAAATTCGGTAGATAGCATGACTGACAATGATATCCTATATGTTCAGGGCGACAATCATGATACTGTTGTGCTTGAAAGTCAAGGCTGGTGGTGGGATCCTACCGACTGGACACAAGGTGCTCAAGAAACAGTTGACGGGATAACATATAATGTATACATGCAAGGTGATCAGACTGTAATGATCGATCAAGATGTTTCGGTGACCTACCAAAATATACTCTAAGATACTTTTCAATCCCTCCGAATAAGAGGGATTGATGATATCAACTATAGTTTATTATTTCATTCACAAAAATATCACAATTGTTATGTTACAATACTCCATCTTCAAGATTAAAGGATAAAAGATGAAAACAATAATCAAAATAGCCATAGCTACTCTTTTTGGCTTTGCGATGATGACAACAACACTCAGCGCAGATGCTGCCAAAGGTCAGAAGCTTTATAGTAAATATATGAAAGATGTTTGTGGTTTCAGTGGCGCTAAATTTGCTGCTAGTCATACACAAGATGAGTGGGAAGAGATCAACACTGCCGGTAAATTTGCTGATGAAGCAAAAGCAATCTGCCCTGCAATAAGTGACTCTTACAAAGATGCTTGGAGTGAATATCTTTATGATTTCTCATATGAGTATGCATCTGATTCAGGAAATGTGCCAAGCTGCTAAAACAAAAGATAAGAGTGAAAACTCTTGTCTAATCTTATAATAATTATAATAATTTATAAATATTCTCATAAAATAACCCAAATTTTCCTATTTTAAGTTTTATGTCAGTCTTTCTACCCTAATCTTATAATGAAAACTAATAATAAAAGATAAGTGGGAGGACAAAATATGAAAAAAATTATAGCTCTATCATTAGTCGCGGCAACAGCCATGGCATTTGGTTCAACAGAAAGTGATCTCGCTGCACTCAAAGCAGAGATTAACGCACTCAAAAAAGAGGTCGCAGCGCTTAAAGCAGGCGGAGGTGACGCAAAAGTCGGTAAAGAGATAACAAAACTCAAAAAGGGTTTAAGTGAAGTTAAATCTATGGCCGGTAATGATAATATAAAATGGAGTGTTGACTTTAGAACAGCAGTAGATGGCCTTAACTACAAGATGGCAAGTGGGGCTACAAAAAGTAATGATTCTTTGATGAGTTCTCGATTGTGGCTCAATATGGCATATGCTCCGGATACTCATAATATCTTTAAAGGGCAACTCTCTTACAATAAAGCATTTGGTGCGGATTTTGGAGGTAATGGAACAGGTGCGATGCCTCGTGGTTGGGGTATGGATACATTCGATTGGGTTACAAATGAGTCTTTGACCGACAACGGACTTAAAGTGAGACAAGCCTATTGGCTCTATATGGGAGATACGGCATTTGGTGCTGATATGCCTTGGACACTCTCCGTGGGAAGAAGACCTTCGACAAACGGCTTCTTAGTGAATCTTAGAGATGATGATAAATTTCAATCACCACTCGGCCATATCATAAATGTTGAGTTTGATGGGGCAAGTGCGGGAATCAATCTCGGCAAAGTAACGGGAATCCCGGGAATGCACTTTAAGCTTTGTCTAGGACAAGGATCAACAAATGCTAATCCTATGTTTGCAAGCTCAACAAGCTACACCGATGATGAAAACAACATCGATGATATAAGACTTGCAGGGTTTATCTTTACACCATTTGATAATGGTCAATATATCGTGAAGACAACAGCGTTTAAATCTTGGGATCTTCCGGGATACGATGCATCTGAAATGGCGAAACTTCTTGATGCTGATCCTGCAACGAACCCGAGCGCAATGAGCCAAGCCGGTGATATGTATGGAGCAGCTATCTCTGTGCTTGTAAATGGGTTTGGAGATTTTGGTTATCTCTCAGATGTGAAAGTTTTTGGATCAGTTGCTATGAGTAGAACGGCTCCAAAAGCAGGAGAGTATATGCTTGGTATGCCTACGCCTATGGGTGTTGTAGGTGCTAATGCGGGTGAAGCAAAAACAGGATACTCATACTGGTTCGGCGTCAATCTTCCGGTGTTTGAAAAAGGGACACTAGGGGTTGAATATAACCACGGCAGTAAATATTGGAGACCGTTTGATTATGGTGAAGATACTATGGTCGGATCTAAACTTGCTGCTAGAGGCGATGCATTGGAAGCATACTATACCCATCAGATTACGGATGCTTTGAGTGCACAGCTTCGTTATACATATATAGACTATGACTATACAGGAAGCAACAACTTCTTCGGTGCTGATGGCGTGCCTCTCACTATGGAGCAAGCAGTAGCATTTGGTATGGGTGATATGGTTGTTGATAAAGCACAAGATATAAGATTTTATGTGAGATATAAATTCTAGTATTTTTTGGTAAAAGATAGCCGTTCATGCTGAGCAAAGTCGAAGCATAGAATGGTTTTTTGGCAAGTTCATCCTTCGATAGTTCGATGGTTCGATAGTTCGATAGTTCGTCAAGCTCACTACTCACTACGAACGGACTTCGTCAAGCTTACCACAATTAAAATACCCATTCATGCTGAGCAAAGTCGAAGTATAGAATGGTTTTTTTGGCAAGTTCACCACTCACCATAAATATACCCGTTCATGCTGAGCAAAGTCGAAGCATAGAGCGACTATCTCTTCTTTTTTGAGAGCTTTTTCAATTTCTCCCAATCATTATCCATAAGTGCTTCTTTCTTTTTTCTACTCCAGCCTTTAATTTGCCGTTCGGACGAAAGTGCTTCTTCTCGTGTATAAAATTCTTGTGAAAATAGTAACTTTATCGGTCTACGATTATATGTATAGCAGTTGGTTATGAGACCTAAAGAGTGTTCATTGATTCTTTTTTCTAGATTATCTGTGTGCCCAGTATAGTAGCTGCCATCTGAACATTGTAGGATATATACGAAAAACATATTTTATAGTAGCATATTTCTATTTATATAAAGATAGTTGGATATAACAATTTATAGAGTTGAAGTTCCGTTGTGGTTCGATAGTTCGATAGTTCGTCAAGCTCACTACTCACTACGAACGGACTTCGACAGGCTCACCACTTACCACAATTAAAATAGCCGTTCATGCTGAGTAAAGTCGAAGCATAGAGTGGTTTTGGCAAGTTCACCCTTTGATGGTTCGATAGTTCGATAGTTCGTCAAGCTCACTACTCACTACGAACGGACTTCGTCAAGCTCACTACTTACTACAATTAAAATAGCCGTTCATGCCGAGCAAAGTCGAAGCATAAAAAACTATTTACAACAACCCCATCTCTAGTAAAAGATTTTTTGTTATCTCCTTATAATACCCTTTTTGAATCGCATCATCTGTGGCTACAGCAGGTCTGCCTGCATCAGAAGTCTCTCGTATATCCATCGTTAGAGGTATTTTTCCAAGTAGTTTTATATCGTAGGTATCACAAAGATTTTGTGCACCGCCATTGCCAAAGATCGCGTACTCTTTTTTGGTATCAGGCGCTATAAAGGTGCTCATATTTTCAACGATGCCGCCAATCGGTACTTTGATATCTTTGAACATCATGATAGCTCTGCTGACATCATCACAAGAGACCTGTTGTGGAGTTGTGACGATCACACTACTTGTTATCGGGAGTTCTTGTGCCATAGTGAGTTGTATATCGCCTGTTCCCGGAGGCATATCGATAACTAAGAAATCAAGCTCGCCCCAATTCACATCCTCTAAAAATTGGATCAATGCAGATACGGCAACAGAGCTTCTCCAAACAAGCGGAGTGTCACTGCTTGGGGTTGTGAGCCCTACACTCATAACTTTGATGCCGTAATTCTCGCTTGGTATCATTTTGTCATTATCGCCCCATTGAAGCTTCTCTTGCGTGATGCCAAGCATCCTCGGGATATTGGGTCCATAGACATCGGCATCAAGCAAGCCAACGCTAAATCCCATCTGTGCAAGAGAGACGGCAAGATTTACACTCACGGTACTTTTACCTACGCCTCCCTTGCCACTCGTGACGGCTATGATATGCTTTGCATAAGGTGCGCGATTGTTTGGGGATTGCGTGCTTCCATAATTGGTAGAGGTTTGCTTGGATGCCAAAAAGGTTACTTCAATCTTTTTAAAATCATCCTTGAAGAGCATCCTGATCTGCTCTTCTATGGAGCCAAAGATGCTTTCGTTGTTTGAGATGAGCTCTAAAAACAGAGTTTCACCTTCGATCTTGATATCTTTGATGAGTCCCAAAGAGACAATATCGCGATCTAAACCCGCATAGTTGACGCTTTTTAGTTTTTCTTTAACTGTTTCTATGTTCATCATCAACCTTCATCATCTCTCTTTTAAGCAAAAGATTTGTGCTTTTTGCTTTGTGTATCCAAGAGCTAATCACCTCTCTTGCATGCGGGTGTTCATCGCCTAGTGCTCTATATTTTTTTGCTCTTTTTTCTATCAAGAGCCCAAAGTGTTCAAGCAACTCTTTGAGTTTCGCGTCTTTTTTTGCATCACCGATAACTCTTCGTAAAAGGATATCTCTCTCTTTGAGTGGAAGTTTATAGCCTATCTTTTCGCCTATGGTAACGATATCATAAGAGGAGATATACACCCCACTATGAAAAAGTGAAAGGAGTTGTTTCTCCAAGCTTTCATAGTCATTTTGTCTATCTATAAATTTTGGTTTCATAGAGCCTCTTTTAGTTTGATTTCAGCTGCTTTTGCAACATCTTTATCTTCATCATCAACCATAGATGCAAGGAGATCTTTCGGGGCTGATTTGTTCTCAGCGACTCTGAGACGAACCATCTTATCTCTATCGCTAGAGAGTACTTTTAAGATTTTAGCCGGTGTATTTGGGTTGCCGGAGAGCCCATCTCTGACAATCTTTTCATCAGAAAATAGCGTGTTGAGTATGTGTGGTGGTGTTTTTGGGTTTGTTGCAACAAGAGCACGTACAAGGTTGATAGAATCATTTGCTAAGTGCTCAAGTACATCAAGGGGCGTTAAATGATTTTTAGCAACAGCCCACCTGCTCCCCATATCCTCGCTTTTACTAAGATCACACAAAAGTGAGATAAGCGTTTCACTCTTACTTTTTTCCGAATCATAGACGCTTGTGCGTCTTGAGGTATTCATTGCAACCATGCCAACAACCTCCAAATCTTCTCCAAAGTTATCAAAAATATCTCGCACTTTTTGGATATCTAAATCAGTATCGTCCAAAAGTTCTAAAGCCTCATTTTTTGTCATAGTAAGTAATCAATTTCTATAATGGGATGTGTAAAGCCCATGGTCTAGCCATTTAGACATATAAGATGAGGTTATTATAATTATAAGGAGAAGGTTGTGAAAAAAGTTTTGAAAATGACCGCCGGTGCCATACTCAGTTTGAGTATGTTATGGGGTTCACAGGTCCAGCTTATTGAACCCGAAGAGGCCATAAAACTTATCGGAAACAAGGATGTGATATTTATATCCGGTGACGGAGCAGATATATATTCAATCAATCATATTGTCGGTTCGGTGGAGATGGCTGCACACCATTTACATCATTCAGATATCATGGGAAATATGCACTGTGCACCTCTTTACAATTGCCCAGAGGAGGCCCAGGAATATATACGAAGCAAAGGGATTAGAAACGATCAACTTATAATTGCGTATGATAATTTTAGAGGACCTAATGCAACGGGCGTCTATAGTTTTTTTGAAAGCTTTGGACATAAAAAAATCAAGCTTCTCAATGGAGGATTCAATGGCATCCAAGCGATTGATCCCAATCAGATAAAATTTAATGAGCTTAAAAAGCAGAGAAAAGAGTTAAAAGGTCAAATCAAACAAGAGAAAGATGCAGCAAAACTTGCTGAACTCAAAAAGCAAGTTGATGACCTTAAAGCACAGATGAAGGCGCTTGAACCAAAACTTTTAGTGCAAAGAGGCGATGAGCCAAAGCACGAGCCAAGTGATTATACGATTGATGTCAATGCGCTTGATACAGAGCATATCGCCGAGAAAAATGAGGTGAAAAAAGCTGTTGATGATATCTTGAAAAATGGCAAGGAAAGCAAGTTTGCAATCATTGATACAAGAAGTATGGATGAGATTATCGGCGAGAGGAAAATGGATAATGTTGCAAGAGGCGGGCATATCCCGGGTGCTACATTTTTGGAGTGGAGTCACATCACCGACATGGATAACAGAAAAAGCTTTAAAAGCAATGAAGCAATGCAAAAGGTTTTTGATCAAGCGGGCATAAGAAAAGACCAAACCATCTATGCATACTGTCAAGTAGGAACGGGCAGAAGTTCACATATAATAACTGCATTACGACTGCTTGGCTATAAAAATGTTAAAGTATTTACAGGAAGCTGGGATGCTTGGGGTAATGATATGAACCTACCAATCAGAAGATAATGAGGGAGCAATTTATGACAAAAAATATGACAAATGAAAAAAGAAGAAACTTCTTAAGATTCTCAGGTGTGACTGCAGCAATGGTTGCTTCTCAGGGAGCTCTCTTTGCAAAAACAAATCCAATGAGCATCGAGAATGGGAAAGAGGACTATCCAAACACAAATTATAGCGAGAGTATGTATAGAGATGAGTTTTCTTTTACGCGCGGTAAAGTAGAAGATACAGGGTTTGCTTACCACTGCATCAACTGTCAAGGGAACTGTGCTTGGGAGATATGGTCACATAACGGTGTTGTCACAAGAGAGAATCAATCAGCGAGATATCCTTCTATCAACCCAAAAATTCCTGATTTTAATCCAAGAGGTTGTAACAAAGGCGTGCAACACTCTCAAGTAATGTATGAAAAAGATAGAGTTCTCTATCCTATGAAACGTGTAGGTAAAAGAGGTGAAGGAAAATGGAAAAGAGTAAGCTGGGATGATGCGGCAACGGAAGTTGCACAAAAGATATTTGATGTAATGACTGACCCAAATAAGGGTCCGGATAAGCTTATGGTACATGCAGGAACAGGGCTACTTACAGAGGGGCGAAGAGGTGGACCTCTCCGACTCTCTACAATGCTCGGCGCAAACCGTATCTACCCCGCCTCTTATCTTGGCGATATGTTCACAGGTTCCGCCGTTGCTTACGGAGAGGGAAATGTCGGTTGCACATATGATTTTATGTATGGTGTTGATACCGCAGTATTTTGGGGAGGAAACCCATCAGTCTCTAGAATTCCAGATGCGCATTTTGTTTGGGAAGGAAAATACAACGGAGCAAAGGTTATCGTCATCACGCCTGAGTTCAACGGGTCAGCAAAATCAGCCGATCTTTGGATACCTATTAAGGCAGGAAGCGATAATATATTGGCCGCTTCTGTAATCCATGAAATTCTCAAAGGGAAGATGTATAAACCGGCTTTTATGAAGATATTTACCGATCTCCCGTTTCTTGTTATAAAAGATACAAAAAAACTTCTTAGAAGAAGTGATGTTGAGCATGCAAAAGATAGTGAGAGTGAGTTTGAGTATGAGGAGCAGTTCTACTCCATGAATAAAAATACGGGCAAGATAACTCTCATGCCCGGCACAGAAGGTGATGAGCACAAGTCAATAAGACTTAAGGAGCTTGGCATCGATCCGGAGCTTGAGGGTGAATGGCAAGTGAAACTTGCCGATGGAAGTGAAGTGACGGTAACGACAGCATTTGAGATGTTAAAAGTAAATATCGAGCCATACTCTGCTGAGAATACCAAAGATCTCACAGGTGTGCATCCGGATACTGTGAAAATATTGGCAAAAGATATAGCGCTTCCTAAAGTAGTTTCTATCACGACAGGATTCTCGCTCAATAAATACTTCAACGGTCTCATGTCTGTCTGGAATATAGCTTCTATCTGTGGACTTACAGGACGCCTCGGACCATATGGCGGGCTCAATACGGAAAATGAGTTTCAACTCAGCGGACTTGGTGCACTTTCAGGCTTCTCCGGCAAATACAACCCGAGATTTGGTTCGGGGTTTGTCGGTGAGTTTGTCTTTGGTGACGGGATGAAAACATTTGATAAATATTTTTCAGATGAAGATGTCAAAAGAGCGCAAAACGGCATGAGCAAAGATGAGTATATGAAAATCATCGAAGAGATGCTTGCACTCGGCAAGAAGGGCAAAGGAAACAATGAGAGTGAGCATGGCAATGTGGTCAAGCCTTGGTGGGAGCCTGAGGTATGCTTAGTCGTTGCTGATTCTAAATTTAGAAGAAACAAAGGGAGTGATTATAGAGAGGCATTCTTTAAGAAGATCAAATATTTTGCCTATGTTGATTATAGGATGAGTGAGACTGCGGTTTACTCTGATTTGGTGCTTCCTGCAAAATCACACTATGAGGTTTGGGATCTTAGAACATCTCCGGGGTATCATAGATTTACAAACTTGGCGCAGCCTATCGCTAATATGAAACCGGTTGGTGAAGCTAAGGATGAGTGGAGCATTATGGCACTTATCGCTAAAAAGCTTGAAGAGATAGCCAATAAACCGCAAAATAAATCTAAAGCAAAAGTTGCAGATGACAAACGATATGCAAGAGAAGGGTTTCATGACCTCAGTATCGCCTATAAAGAGTTTACAAACACCGACGAGGAGAGTGAATCAAACATGGAGCCTTATCTCGGTGATGATAAGATGGCTCTTGAGGCAGCACTTGAGAAATGTGAGCAGTATGAGCCTTGGACGGTTGAAAAGATGTATAAAGCAGGGGGCTACTTACAGCTCAATGAAAAAGCCGGAAAGGTATCCCCGCTCTATAGTGATAGACCATACCATACATTTGAAAATATGCTCTACAAATTTGAGAGATTTGAGACGCTTTCAGGCAGACAAACATTTTATGTAGATCATGATATGTATATAAAAATGGGTGCGCAAACAAACACGGCAATGCAGGGAATCAGACCGATCGATCCAAAGAGATATCCGTTTACGCTAATGACACCGCATGCGAGATGGTCAATCCACTCGAACTATAAATCAAGCAGAACGCTTCAAAGACTCCAAAGAGGAGTTCCTTATGCGCAAATCAATAGATTGGTTGCTGAGAAAATCGGCATCAATGATGGTGATACGATGAAGATATATAATGCTTTGGGTGAGTTTTATGTGATGGCAAAAGTATCAAGTTCATGTCCGCCTGACGGTATTGTTATGGAGCATGGCTGGGAGCCGTACATGTACAAGTATAATCGCGGGCACAATGAGTGCGTGCCTACATCACTCAACTTACTTGAGATGGCTGATGGTTGGGGACATTTGAAATTTGGTGGTCTTTGGGACGGTAACCAATACGCATATGACGGCGCAGTCAATATAGAGAAAGCATAAGGAGAAGAGATGTCAAAAAGACAATTAGCGATGGTTATGGATCTTAATAAATGTATCGGTTGCCAAACCTGTACAGTAGCATGTAAGACACAGTGGACCAACAGAAATGGTAGAGAGTATATGTACTGGAATAATGTCGAAACATATCCGGGCACAGGGTATCCGAAGAAGTGGATGGACCTTGGCGGTGGTTTTGATGCCGCGGGTGATCTTCAGGAGGGAATCATCCCAAATATCGAGGCGGATTATGGTGTGCCTTGGGATTATAGCTATGATTCATTAGCCACATTTGATTATACTGCAGGCAATGAAAAGGCAGGGCTACGACCAACCTCTGAGCCGACATGGGGTCCAAATTGGGATGAAGATGAAGGGGTGGGGAATTTTCCAAGTGATAACTATTTCTTCTATATCCCTCGTATCTGTAATCACTGTACAAATCCGGGATGCTTGAGTGCTTGCCCAAGAGATGCGATATTTAAAAGAGAACAAGACGGTGTTGTGCTCGTCGATCTTGATAGATGCCAAGGATATCGATACTGCATCGCAGGGTGCCCTTATAAAAAGATATATTTTAATCCAAAGATATCAAAAAGTGAAAAATGTATCCTCTGCTTTCCGCGTATCGAACAAGGGTTACCGCCGGCTTGTGCACAGCAGTGTGTCGGTCGTATAAGATTTGTAGGATTCTTAGATGATGAAGAGAGTCAAGTGCATAAACTTGTACACAAATACAAAGTTGCACTTCCTTTAAGGAGTGATTACGGTACGCAACCGAATGTCTATTATGTGCCACCGACTGAAGCGCCTGCAAAATTTGATGCTGAGGGTAAAGTGATCGAGGGAAGTCAAAGAGTTCCGATTGAAGAGCTTGAAGCGCTCTTTGGAAAAGATGTACATACGGCTATCAAAACACTCAAAGATGAGAAAGAAAAAAGAGCGAAAACAGGTGAGAGTGAGTTGATGGATCTCCTTATCGCTTATCATCACTCAGATATGTTCAGACTTGATAATAACTACTATCAAGAGTTTGCTAAAGAGAGCGGCAAGTCTCTACTGGCTCCGATTGATGAGAGATATTCAAGCGGAAAAAACACAAAAGAGATAACTCACTTTAAGGTGCACGCATGAGAAGGATAGATATGATAAAAAAATTGACTTTAGGACTTATGTTTTTTGCGGCGAGCTCACTCTTTGCTGAGCCGGCAATTACGGCAATAAAAGTTTCAAATAGTATAGATTTGAGTAAAACTAAACCAAATGATGCAATCTGGTCAAAAGCAAAACCAAGCACGATAATCTGTTATCCTCAAACGACCATTAAACTCAATGATAAAAAAGCAAATGAGCTCAATGCTCAAAATAAGGCAAAAGCAGCAAACATATCGGCGATTTATAATGCGCATTCATTAGCGTTTAAGATAACCTGGAATGATGCTACTCAAAATATACAGTTGCCACAGAAATCAGATATTTACGGTGACGGAGTGGCTGTGCAGTTTGCTCAAAAATTTGATGATCCCAAAAAACTTCCCTACATCGGAATGGGGAGTAAAGATAGAGAAGTTTTGATCTATCTTCAAAAGGCAGTTGAAAAATACTTTGAGCCAAACAAAGATATAGAACATCAAGTGAGTAGAGACAACACCAATGCTTTTGGTAATGATCTTAAAAAGTATGATGCTGCAGTTAAAGCGTTAGCAATCAATGAATACCATAAAGTGTTTGTGGGAGAAGGGTTCCGCTCAATGACACAAGTGAGAAGCGACTATGGCAAGCTTGGTATGGATTTGAGCTACAAAAGCGGGAAGTGGAGTGCTGTATTTACCAAACCTATGAGTGATGAGTATGTGGATATCTCCAAAGCCGGAGCAATTCCTGCTTCATTTGCTTTGTGGGATGGCGATAAGTTGGGAAGAGATGGGCTTAAATATCTCTCTAGTTGGGTTGCGGTCAAATTCCAAGGGAAAAAAGGCGGCGATGCACTTGTAGATGAGCTTACAAGTGAGCCTACAGGTGATGTGCAAGCAGGAGAGGCGCAGGTCAAAGCGATGTGTGCGAGTTGTCATAGATTTGCTGATCAAAATGCTGCCCCTGCGGCGATGGGACCTGCTTTGTATAATATTGGTGGATATTCGACGAGTGCATATCTTGCTGAGTCGATCAAAGAGCCAAACGCAGTTGTTGTTCCGGGATATAATAGAAATGCTCATAAAAGTTTCAGTTGGTATAGTGTGGATGATAACGGCACGAGAACAACGACTATGCCTCCTATGATGAGTGACGACAAGAGTATAGCAGATGCTGTAGCCTATCTTAAGACCTTGAAAGCGGAGGTAGAAAAATGATCAAACAATACAAGATAAAAAATATAGCATGGATATTTGCAGTTGCAATTTCCATAGCTTTTGTCGGATGTGGTGAAGAGAAAAAAGCAGAAAATAATGAGCAGACAAAAGCATCAACTACTGCGCCGGCTACTGAAACGTCATCTGTTAATGCAAAAGAGGTTGCAATGGAGGGTTTTATGACGACAGAGTGGTGTGCCAAGCAAGGGATGTTCCGTGATTGCAGAATGGAGAGCATCGTATGTGGTGAAGGCGGCTGTTATAAGCATTGGGAATTTGGCGACAAAGAGAAAATGAATCTTGTTCTCTATGTTCATGATGATATGAAATCCTATAAAATCAAGCCTACAAAAGAGTTTAATATCCCTAAATTTTTAGAGATAAGTATCAATAGAAATGCAGTTACGGTAAAAGGGAGCTATGATGAGGCTACAAATACTATCTTAGCAACAAGTTTTGAAGCACCACCACCACCTAAGAAATCCTTTTTCAAAGGGTGCCTCTAGGTTTGGGCCCAAGGAATATCCGTTCATGCTGAGCAAAGTCGAAGCATAGAGTGGTCTTTGGGAAGTTTCCCCTTTGGGTGGGTTCGCGATGGTTCGATAGTTCGATAGTTCGACAGGCTCACCACGAACGGACTTCGACAGGCTCACTACTCACCACGAACGGATTTTACACTATTTAATACAAATTAGAATAGTCGTTCATGCTGAGCATAGTCGAAGCATAGAGCAATTTTGCAAATTACCCTTTGAATGGGTTCGATAGTTCGATAGTTCGACAGGCTCACTACGAACGGACTTCGCTAAGCTTACCATTCGGGACGAATGAATCTTTAATGGCTTAGATTTTTTTATAAGGTGATGTAAATAGGCTATAATAATCTCAAGGAGTATCTTTGGATCAAAAAACAAGAGTATATATCTATGCATTTTTATCACGCATCTTTAGTGAACAGATTGACAAACAACTTTTGGGTGATTTAAGAAGCGATGATGCTTTGCTCAAAACGATAGGCGAAGAGGCTTTCTCTTACATCCAAAGCAAAGATGAAGATGTGCTCTTCGAAGAGCTCAATATCGAGTATCATTCGCTTTTTGTGATGAATAATCATCCCATAGAATCCTCTGTTCAGGATGTGAAAAATGAGATACTCGTAGGGCTTCAAAATCCTGTTATGCAGTTCTATTTTCAACACGGATATGAAGTAAATATGGATACATCAAATCTCTATGTGCCCGATCATTTAGGGATGGAACTTGGTTTTATGCAAAACCTTATCTTGCAAAATGAAAAGCAAGCCCAGTTACAATTTTATAAGGCGCATCTACTCTCTTGGGTACCGCAATTTCTAATCGCGCTCAAAGAGATGAGTACCAATCCTTTCTATCGGGATATCTGTGATTTTTGTATCGATTTTATGTTGGAAGATTTCAGTGATCTAAGCTTCGAAGCGGAGCGTCAAGTTGACCTTTGAAAATCGATCGCAAGTAAACTTAGAGCCTCTGTCGTGTTTAAGGGCAGAGTATCTCTATAATGATTGCAGGCTCTGTTTGGATGCTTGCCCTCAAGATGCATTATCGCTTGATAGACGATCAAGAGTAGAGCTTGAGAGTAAACAGTGCATAGATTGTGGTGTTTGCATCGGTGTGTGCCCAAGTGAAGTGTTTCAGAGTGAGACTTTTGATCCCAATGCCTATGTCATTAAAAAAGGCTATGACGGGGAGATAAAACTCTCTTGCAAAGAGATCTCTGCATGCCTAAAAGTTTTCAATGAAGAACATCTTCTCTCGCTGAGATTGCGAGGCAATAGTGTTGTTTGCGATATGAGTGAATGTCAAGATTGCCCCATAAATACTCAAGGGCATATACAAGCTGATATAGAGCAAAATATCAATCAGGCAAATATATTTTTAGAGCATTTCGGCTTCGAGCCAATCCAAAATGAATACACAAAAAAAGAGCTAGATCGTAGGGGCGCGATAGCAAAGATATTTAAAGAGACCAAAGGTGCATTTACCGATGAGCCACCTCTTTTGCATAAAGAAAAAAACATCCCACAATATAGAGCAATTTTTCAAAATTCACTCAAATATGCCATTGACAAGATGGAAGATCACTCCATGATAGATTTTAAACTCTCCAATATTTCCCATAAGCAGATTGCATATGAGAGCTGTGATAATTGCGGTGAGTGTGTGCAGTTTTGTCCAACCAAAGCATTAACATATAGCAGTGATGAGACGAAAATTCTTTTTGCTCCGCTTCATTGTATCTCGTGTGGTATCTGTAATGATATATGTAAACCAAATGCGATACATGAAACCAAGGAGCTTGATATCGTTTTTTTAGCCTTTGATAGAGCCGAGATACTCATAGAGCACACTTTTGCAACATGCAGCGAGTGTAGAGTCAGTTTTCCGCAAAAAAAGGATGAAAAAGTGTGTGCAAGATGTAGCTCTTTCGTCTTGGAAAATAGTGACCTTTTTAAGCTCGAAAAAGATATGTGATTAGGTTATTATCGTATTGTGCCACTGCACAAGTGTGAGCCTAAAGCCTTCCTCGACAACTTTGACTTCATGGCTAAAAAGCGGGTTTGAAGGAAATGCAATCATATCTCCTGCTTTTGGCTTCAAAGAGACTTGTGTGCCGTCTTTGTAGTAGAGATAGTTGAAGACAAGTTCACCACCATCAAAATAGTATCGGTCTGAATCGGCATATGATTTATGAGAGGTTCCAAAAGCAACGGTAGTTATCTTTCTTTGTGGAGCGACAAGTTGAAAACCTATCGTTTGCCCCTCTTTATCGATGATCTCATTGGAATCATCAGAGTGCTTGATATAAAAGTCACCTTGCATATAGAGAAGCACTTGTAGCGGGGTGGATGCGGTGAGTGGTGCAGCAAAATACTCCTCTATCTTCCCTCGGGAATCTAAGAATCTATTTGTGTAAATCTCTTCAAAAAGTGATGAGGGTTTATGGATGAGTGTTTTCCTAATCGTTTTATCCACAGCAGGATTTACAACACTATCTAGGAGCATCCTTTTTACCTCGGCTTGTTGCACGTCTTCATCAATATATGCCTCTTTTGCTATGAAAGCGCACTCTTGTTTGGAGAGAAAATCTTCTATGATGAGAAATGGTGTTTTATAGTAGGGGTTTGGAAGAGAGAGATTTTGGATATTCATCTCAAAAAGCGTTGCATCACAAAAGATGTCTTCACTGATTTGTCTCACGCATCTCCTTAAAGTTAATCCGCAATTATAGTATAAATAGTGTCAAAAGAGAGGTATAAGGTGAGATTGTTTGAAAAGAAATGAAAAAAGTATTTTTAAAAAGTTTTATAGTCCTGCTTCTTGAATCGCTTCAGATCTTGCATGGGAGATAAGTGGATCAACAACAAGACTCAAATTGCCATTTTCCATCACATCATCAAGTGCGTAGATAGTGAGCCCGATTCTGTGGTCGGTAAGTCTATTTTGCGGGTAGTTGTAGGTACGAATTTTTTCGCTTCTATCGCCTGTGCCGACTTGAAGTTTTCTATCTGCTGATGTAGCATCTAGTTGTTCTTGCATAGCTTGTTCATAAACTCTAGCTTTGAGTACTTTCATCGCCTTATCACGATTTTTATGCTGTGATTTTTCATCTTGTATAGCAACAACGATGCCGGTAGGTATATGCGTAAGTCTAACGGCAGAGTCTGTTGTATTTACTGATTGTCCACCGCATCCACTTGAGCGGTAGACATCCATTTTTATCTCATTTGGCTTGATATCCACTTCGACATCATCCACTTCGGGGATAATAGCAACGGTGATAGCAGAGGTGTGTACCCTGCCTTGCGTTTCGGTATCAGGAACTCTTTGAACTCGGTGCGTTCCGGCTTCATATTTGAGTTTTGAGTAAACACCATCACCTTTGATTTGGAAGATAAGCTCTTTATAACCACCGGCACTACCTTCGCTTGAGCTGACTATCTCTATCTTCCATCCCATTTGATCAGCGTATCTCGTGTACATCTTAAAAACATCCGATACAAAAAGCGCACTTTCATCCCCGCCTGTTCCTGCTCTAAGCTCGACAAAGATATCTTTATCATCATTCTTGTCTTTAGGAATCATAAGAATCTTGATCTCTTCTTCAAGCTCTTCGATGAGTTTCTCTTGCTCGGCTAACTCCTCTTTTTTTATATCGCTACTGATATCGGGAGAGCTTAGAAGTGTAGAGATCTCGTTATATCGATCAATAAATGGAGTGAGTTTACTTTGAAGCATAGAAGCTCTTTTTGTTTGATTTTAAGAGAGGGTTATCAAAACTGCATTTATGCAGCTTCGATAGCGTTTACCATTTTGTGAAGTCTACTTACTTTTCTTGAAGCAGTTGGTTTTTTGATAAAACCTTTGCTGACCATAGAGTGAATCTGTTTGTTGACATTTTCTGATTAATGTAGCTATTAGACGCTTTTCCCGCTCCGCATACGGTGCTTTATGAGCGAATTTAATTTAATTTCAGTTAAAATTACTCTTAACTATAAAAGAAGGATGCTCTATGTCGCTTTTTGGAACAGATGGAGTACGCGGAAAAGCCGGTAAAAAAATCAACGCTTTAGATGTTATGAAGCTTGCTATGGCAACGGGAATATATTATCGTCAATTTTCAAAAACAAATAAAATTTTAGTCGGTAAAGATACAAGAAGAAGTGGTTATATGATCGAAAATGCTCTCGTCTCTGGGCTCACAGCAGTCGGCTTTGATGTTATCCAGATCGGTCCTATGCCCACACCTGCCATCGCATTTTTGACTGAAAATATGCGTTGTGATGCAGGCATTATGATCTCTGCAAGTCACAATCCTTACTATGACAATGGGATTAAATTTTTTGATTGCGTCGGCAATAAACTTAGTAATGATAAAGAGCGCGCGATTGAGAAGATATTTCGCGATGAAGCGATGCTAAAATCAGCACAAGCCCAAGATAGATTGATAGGAAAATCAAAAAGAATCGATGATGTTATCGGTAGATATATCGTCCATATCAAAAACTCATTTCCAAAGCCATTGAGTCTTGCCGGTAAAAAAGTTGTTGTTGATTGTGCAAACGGCGCTGCTTATAAAGTTGCTCCAACCATTTTGCAAGAGCTTGGTGCTGATGTTGTCGTGATTGGCAATAATCCAGATGGATTTAATATCAATGAGGGGTGTGGCGCTATGCATCCTGAAGTTCTCTCAAAAGCCGTCAAAGAAGCCAAAGCCGATTTGGGGGTTGCGCTAGACGGGGATGCCGATAGAGTTGTGATTGTGGATGAAAAAGGAAATATCATTCATGGCGATAAACTCATAGGCTCACTTGCAATCTATCTCAAAGAAGCAGGCGCACTTAAAGGTAACGGTGTCGTTACGACCGTTATGAGTAACAGCGCTTTAGAGGACTATTTAGGTGAGCATGCATTAAAGCTTCATAGAAGTGCAGTCGGTGATAAAAATGTTGTCGATATGATGATGATAGAGGGGGTTAATTTTGGTGGCGAACAGAGTGGCCATATCATCTTTAGTGATTATGCAAAGACAGGTGATGGACTTGCGAGTGCACTTTTAGCACTTGCATATCTAGGCACTAGCAATAAAAGCGCAAGTGATCTTTTTAATCCTTTTGAACTTTATCCTCAAAAGCTCGTTAATCTCAATATCTCAAATAAAAAAGAGATAGATGATTTAAGCGGGATAAAGGAGCTAAAAGCCAAGATAGAATCGCTCAATATACGCCACCTTTTTAGATACTCCGGAACAGAAAATAAGATACGTCTTCTTCTTGAGGGCAAAGAGAAGAGCACACTTGATACGATGATGCAAGAGACAGTAGCTTTCTTTACTAAGGCGCTTTCTTGAAGAGAAGAGTAGCTCTCTTTTTGAGCATTGCGATTGCGGTGTTTGTAGTTGATCAACTTATAAAGTTCTTTTTTGTGCAGGGGTTTTCTTGGGAGAGTAGTTGCATCTCTTTAGAGCTTCACTATAACAAAGGGGTCGCTTTTTCGATGTTTGCTTTTTTGGGTGAGAATCTTAAGTGGATTCAACTTGTGCTTATAAGTGCACTCATCGTCTATATATTCAGAGGCGGCTATTTTAAAAGCTATCTATTGCCGGCAGCCATTTTAACAGGTGCTGCGCTCGGTAATCTTTTAGATAGATTCGTACACGGTGGGGTGGTTGATTATATCTATTGGCACTGTGGGTTTGAATTTGCGATATTTAATTTTGCCGATATGATGATAGATCTTGCTATCGCATTGTTTCTTCTGCAAGCTTATATCTTAGAGCGAGGCACGGCTAAAAAGGGCTAAGTTTTGCAAGAAGCTCTTTGTGAATCTTTCCATTAGTTGCAACGATAGTCTTGGAATCAAAGGTATAATCTTCTCCATTTACATTACTATAAACGCCTCCGGCTTCTGCGAGTATAATCATCCCTGCTGCGACATCCCAAGGTTTGAGATCAACTTCATAAAATCCATCAATTTTGCCTTGTGCAAGATAGCAGAGATCAAGTGCGGCAGCACCTAATCGTCGTATATCTCTAATATTGGGCAAAAGTGTGCCAAGATTTTGCATAACCCATTCGTACTCAGCACCTCTATTGACTTTGGCATAAGGGAATCCGGTTCCTATGAGTGATTGTTGCAGAGATTTTTGCGAGCTCACTTGAAGTAGCTCCCCGTTGAGGTATGCTCCTCCGTTTTTTTGTGCGTAGAACATCTCATTCAAGATAGGATTATAAACAACACCCATAAGACCGATACCTTTTTCGTAAACACCTATGGAGACGGCAAGATGAGGTATGCCATGGATAAAATTGGTCGTGCCGTCAATCGGGTCTATATAGATTGCTTTCTCGCTTTTTTCGCCCCCATTCCAACTCTCTTCACCGATAAGCGTATAGTCACTAAAGTGCTCTTTGAGTTCCTCTATGATGAATGCCTCGCACTTAAGGTCATACTCTGTCACAAGATCAACAACACCTTTGTGCGTTATCTCTTTTTTGGCAAGATAGCCGCTTTTGATGATTGCTCCTGCTTCTTTTGCGATTTTTTGTAGTTTTTCTAGTTTCGTATTCATAAAAGAATTGTAGTATAATTTCGCTATGAAAACGAGCATATATTTACTCATCATGTCTATTCTTTTAAGCGCATTTTTTTATCTGTTGCTTGATACCTATAAGGTTTCAAAAGGGTATGAAGTGACTTCAAAAGAGATTGCTCTCGGAAATAACGCAGAGCAACTGCTTGATGTCAAGTTGCGTGAGTTAGCCGAGCTTTTGAGTTTGGGGACATATAAGGATGGGAAAAAAGAGGCGATAGATGCGCTCAAGCAAAAAAACAGTGAACAGCAAAAGAGCATTCAGGGTAAATTGTTCGCGATAGCGTTATTGGTATTTGTGATTCTAATAAGCTATTTTTTTCTCTCAAAAAAACATTATACTTTTTTTGTCTCTTTGAGCGCACTTTTTGCTTTGGTATTTGGCGTGATAACGCCCATCCTCATGGTAGTTATCAAAAAGGATGTCGAATATTTGGGTGAAGTTGTGCTCTCTTTTGAATCCAAAGGGGTATTAAGCTCTATCATGAAACTTTTTGAGAAGCAAGAGTATGTAGTAGGAGCGGTTATACTCCTTTTTTCTGTACTATTACCTCTTGTAAAGTCGCTTGGACTTATACTTTTGAGTATGCGTGAAAATCTGCCTTGGGCTTCAAGTATTGTAAAATTCTTTCGATTTATCGGAAAATGGTCGATGGTCGATATCTTTGTGGTAGCAACTTTCTTGGTCTATCTCGCAGGGGGTAGTTCTGATGTGAGTAGGGTAAGTTCCGGAGCAGGGCTCTATATATTTTTATGCTATGTGTTCCTCTCTGCAGCAGCGAGCTTTAGTGCTGAAAAGATGTTAGAGCCTAGATAACCATTTCCACCGAGGGGTGGTCTTGAAATTTTTTAAATAGGGCGTCACGTTCCTCTTTTGTCTCGACCGTACAGCTAGCATTATAACTATGAAATTTACCGTTCTTTGAGGGGTTGCCATAGGAGCATAGGTGTTCTTTTTCTTGCATAACCTCTTTTATAATGCTATGAAGCTCCTCCTTATCTCGACCGATTATCTTAAATCCCCAAGAGGTAGGATAGGTGATCTGCGGTTTGTCACTACTGTTTTCATCAAGAATTTTCATTTCTCACCTCGCTTAAAATTTCCCGATTTTCCACCGCTTTTGCTCTCTAATCTGATATCATTGATCACCATACTTTTATCGATGGCTTTGAGCATATCATATATCGTAAGCAGTCCTATGCCTACACCGCTGAGCGCTTCCATTTCGACACCGGTTTGCCCATTGAGCTTTGCAGTGACAAAGAGTTTAAAACCGGGAAGTTCAGGCATATCTTCTATATCTGTTTTGATAGAAGTGAGCAAAAGCGGGTGGCACATTGGGATGAGATCACTCGTCTTTTTAGCACCCATAACAGCAGCGATGACAGCAGTTTGCAATACGGGACCTTTTTTTGTGTCATCATTTTTCACTGCATCATAAGCTGCTTGACTCATCGTAATGGTGCCACTTGCTGTTGCTATCCTTTGGGTATTTGCTTTATCCCCGACATCCACCATTTTAGGTTTTTTATTTTCATCCAAATGTGTTAAGTTCACTGCATTGCTCTTTTCAAGTTTATTTTTATAATTGTATCAAAAAAAGTGGGAGAGTGGAAAATGACGATAATATCGTAAAAAGTATTGACTTTTATCATCATAATTAGTTAGGATTATATAAATGATAAGGGGATAGTATGATTTACGCTTATTTTAGACAATTAGCAAACCATATTGGTTTGTCTGAACAGCAACAGATGGTGCTCTCTTTTTCATTAAAGAGACAAATGGATATCGATAAAGAGGTGGTTGAATATTCAGCTAAAAATCTCTCTATAGAGAAAAGAGGTCAATTTGAGAAATTTATTCAGGGATTAAAGAGACACGATGTGATAGTAATACATTCACTTCCTGTTTTGAGCAATCATGCCGAAGAGCTTATCAAGATAATAACCTGTTTTTTAAGCAAGAGAGTTGCCGTATATGTAGCAAAGTGTGGCGTATTTATAAATAAAAATTCAAAAATAGAAGAGATATTTCCTTTGCTCAATGATTTGAGGGAGATCGAGCAATCAAAAGAGCTAAGAGTAGGCAGACCAAGGGGGAGTTATTCAAAATCAAAATTTGATCGATATCAGCTTGATATTATTGAATTGCTTAGAGATGGATACAATGTAAGTGCGATAGCAAGAAAGTTAAATGTGAGTAGAAGTTCGCTCAAGGACTATATACAATCGCGCAACATAAAATCCATATCAAAAGGTTCATGGATTGAGATTGATAAATCAGATAATTTAAATGATAGTGATGATACTATAATAATCTGCCCTTTTGACAAAGAGAATAGTAAAAATAACAAAAGAGAAGAGAGGATGTAAACAAATGGAAACAGTTCAAGGGAATGAAAAAAGCAAAAAGAGGGGGTATTTGAAAGGTTGGATCCCTTATAGCGTAAAAAGGTACTGGGGTTTTTTGGCGATAACAGTGGTAGCGTTTGTTTTGCCATGGATAAAAATAAATGAAAATCATATATTTTTATTGAGTTTTGACCAGAAAAAACTTAATCTCATGGGTGTTGCATTTGATATGCAAGAGCTCTATCTTATGCCGTTCTTATTGATGCTACTTTTTATAGGTATATTTGCGATAACGGTATTGGGTGGGAGAGCATGGTGTGGTTGGGGATGCCCGCATACAATTTTTCGCGTGATCTATAGAGACCTTATTGAGACAAAACTTTTAGGATTGAGAAAACGCATCTCCAATAAGCAAAAAGAGCCGGATATGTCACTTGGGAAAAATAAGATTAAAAAAGTGATCGCTATAATTTTATGGTCTGTGTTGGCCATCGCAGCAGCATCGAACTTTATGTGGTATTTTGTTCCGCCGGAAGATTTCTTTGCATATATCCAAAATCCTTCAGAACATATGGTTTTAGTAGGTTTTGTTGCGGGACTAGCACTCTTTTTGATAGCTGATATTGTTTTTATTCAAGAGAATTTTTGTGTATATGTCTGTCCATATAGCCGTGTACAATCAGTCCTATATGATGAAGATACGATTATGGCAGTGTATGATCCAATCAGAGGTGGAACGATATACGAAGGCCACGGTCCTGAGCGAACTAAAATGTTTTCAAAACAAAAAGAGCTTCTCTCGGTTGACTCTAGCGCTGAATGTACAACATGTGAAAGCTGTGTAACGGTCTGTCCTACACATATCGATATCAGAAAAGGATTACAGCTTGAATGTATCAATTGTCTTGAGTGTGTTGATGCCTGTACGAAAGTTATGGGTGCTCTTGGAAAGCCAAGTTTGGTAGTGTGGTCAAGCGAAAAAGAGGGAGCAAGACATGAGGGCAAGACGCGATATTTTAGACCAAAAGTCATCGCTTACTTTATGGTACTTGCTATTGTGCTTTTTGCCCTTTTTGCCATGGGCTCAGAAAAAGAGAATATGCTTCTCAATGTCAATAAAACAACACGACTCTATAAGCTTCTAGATGACAAAGGGGTTGAGAATGATTATATATTCTTGTATGCAAATACAGACAATAAAGATCATGAATATTACTTTGAAATTGTAGGGAATGATAAGATAGAGATAGAAAGACCACAAGAGCCATTTAGGATAGGTGCAGGAAAGAAGAAAAAAAGCGTTGTCGTGTTGACAACACATGATATATTGGTTAGTGATGATAGAAAAGATACCCCGCTGCCAATAACAATTAGGGCATACGCAGTAGATGATCCTGAAAATATTGTTGTAACCAGAAAGACGGTATTTGTCTATCCTCGTATAGATCTTCTAAAGGATTAAGTATCACCAATCCAAGCTTTTTGGCTTGGATTCCCTCAAAAATTCATCAATGGAGCAAACAATGAGAGTTCTTATATTAGGTGGCGGATTTGCCGGCATAGAAAGTGCTATTTTTTTAAGAAAAAACGGAGTTGATGTTACAGTCGTGAGTGATAGAGATTTTTTCTACATCTATCCCACATCTATATGGATACCGACAGGAGAGTGTGAGCTTAGTGATGTGAGCGTTCCGCTTGATGATCTTGGAGAGGCACATGGTTTTGATGTGATAGTCGATGAAGTGAGTTTATTGGATGCAAAAGCAAAAAGTGTGACGCTAAACAGTGGTGCTACGCTTGAAGGTTTTGATAAGATAATCATAGCGATGGGTCACCATAAGGTTCAGATCAAAGGTATGAAAGAGCATACACTCTCCATTTGTGGTGCTCCCCAAGAAGCGGTCGAGCTTCATGCAAGGCTTGATGCCCTCATCCAAAAAGGTGGCGGTAAGCTTGCTTTTGGTTTTGGAGGCAATCCAAAAGATAAATCATCAGTCAGAGGTGGACCTGCTTTTGAAGTGATGTTCAATGTGCATAACTATCTCAAAAAGAGAAAGCTAAGAGATAAGTTTGAGTTGACATTTTTTGCTCCTATGCAAAGACCGGGTGAAAAAATGGGAGAAAAAGCGCTCGTGATGATGGATAAGATGCTCGGCATGACAAATATAGATAAAAAGATTGGAAAAAAGATTGTCAGCTTTGAGAGCGATGGGATTATTTTTGAAGACGGAGAGAAGCTTGTGAGCGATCTGACTATGTTTATATCTGCAGGCAAGGGACACAATATCTTGGAGAGCTCAAAACTTCCCTTGAGCGAAGCCGGCTATGTCGTAACCAACGAATATAATGAAGTAGAGGGTTTCGAGGGTATCTATGCTATCGGTGATAGTGCGATGCTTCTAGGCGAGAATGATTGGAAGGCAAAACAGGGGCATGTTGCCGAAGTGATGGCAAGAAATGTCGCGCATAATATACTCAACCCTGATGATAAATTGAGTTATATCGATCATCTCAATATCCTTTGTGTTATGGACATCGGTAATGGTGCCGCATTTGTCTATAGAAGCAATACGAGTGCCAAGATGATACCGCTTCCGATTATCGGCCACTGGATGAAAAAAGGGTGGGGTTGGTATTGTAAAAATTCTAAGCTTGGTCGCATCCCCAGATTACCGGGACTATAAGAGCTACAACGGAATAGTTGATGCATGTCATCACAAAAGGAACAACGATGCGTTTTAATCCCGATGATTTTTTTACAACAACTATCGTGAAAGATATAGTCCCTGCATTTCCACATCTAGAAGCATTGGATTTTACTACGTGTAGTCTCAATGATGAGCTGGCAAAACTAAACTATGAGATTACTTCATCTGAGTATCGTGATTTTTTATATGCCAACCTCAAAGATTATTACCATTTTGAAGTAGATACAATAGTTTAAAATTTTCAAATGGCTTTAGAGTAGCAATCAACTTTTCTGTCCCACAAGAAATAATGCTTAAATATTATAATAATTATAAGTCTATTGTAATAATTGGTCGGTAAAATTCCACAAAAGGAGATTTATGAAACAGAAGATTATAATGGAAAAATATCCCGTTTTTGAGCTTGAAGTCTTATCGAATGAGACAAATTATAAAAGCGTTGATGAGATAATGGAATTTTTAAAAATTCAAATAGAAGCCCATCCGATAGCTAAGCTTATCGCAATTTTTGATCACTATGCACATACTAAAATGATTGAAGGTGGAGTCATAGACGAGGGGATATTGGATGCAAAAAATATCATCTTTTGTTTCGGTAAAGAGCTTCATGTGCCGGAAATTTTATCTATACGACCGAGAAGCATCGCTGTAGTAAAAATGCAAGATAGATTTATAATCACACTCCTTGAGACACCAAACGATGTTGTCAATACAACTATGCAAGGTTGGGTTAAAGCGATAGCGAATATCTCATGAAGAAGTTGCTTTTTGCTCTTTTGATGCTCTTTTTGGTTGGGTGCGAAGAGAAATATCCTGTCTATAGTAAATTTCATTATCAAAGTGATCACCAAATCAGTTGTTTACGCATCATGACGTCTTCTCAATGGCTCAAAGAGCGATTAAATAAATCATTAGGGCAATATCAAGATAAGCAATGCCCTTATATACTCAAAGCAAAACTGCACAATATCACAAAATGCAATAGTAGTTTTTCAACGGCCACTCAAAAAGATTTTACAGGCTACATCACACTTGAGATATATGAAGGTGATAAGCCATTCTATAAGGTTCAAAGTGATTTTCAAAATGATAAAGAGGCTTCGTTTGAGCGTGTAATTGCAAGATTAAAAACAGATATATTTTGAGTATTTTTGTAACAAAATAGTATTTTTAGAACAATATTTTTGAATTAAGACAAATTTTATCCTATTTGTGTAATAATTGGGCATATAAATTCAATATAAGGAAAAACTATGGCTACAGTAACACTCAAGGGTAACTCTTGTGAACTTGCAGGCAATGAGATAAGTGTTGGAGATAATGCTCCAAAAGTGGTTGTTGTAAAATCAGAGGATCTTTCAGAGATTACAGTCGGTGGAGCAAAAGAGAAGGCACAACTTATCGTAGCTGTTCCTAGTCTTGATACACCGGTTTGTGCTTTGGAGACTACAAAATTTAACAATCAAGCAGCAGCAATAGAGGGACTTGAAGTCACGGTTGTCTCTATGGATCTTCCCTTTGCAGCAAAGAGATTCTGTTCAACTGCAGGGATTGACAATTTGATAGTTGGTAGCGATTTTAGAAATAAAGATTTTGCAGAAGCTTATGGTGTATTGATTGCCAATGGACCGCTTGCCGGTGTAATAGCGCGATGTATATTCGTTATTGGCAAAGACGGGAAAGTAGTCTATAAACAACTTGTTCCTGAAATCACTGATGAGCCAAACTATGAAGAAGCATTAGCCGCAGCGAAATCGGCAGTATAATTCATAACCGCCAAATGGCGGTTTGGTCCCTCTTTTTTACTCATATTTATCTTTTTTTATTGTACAATACGCATTAAGTCGTTTGATATCTTTTTAAAAAGGCTTGGTTTGGCTCGATATACACAAAAACAGATTGATAAATATAATCGTCAGAAGTATATCTCGCTCTTGGAGAAGATTGCTAAAAATTTATTTAAAATGTTTCGAGATAAAGATATATCTCATGAGCAATTTTTAGTAAAATTTCAATCTGCAGCAAGCAAACTATCTGATTATGATACCGTGCTTTTAGACGGCGAATACTACCATAAGCTCAAAGAGTATATAGAGACTCTCTTTGTTCGTTTAAAGGCAGATAATTTTGATGCTTCATCTTTTGAAGAGATGCGAGAGGTGGAGTTGACAAATCTCAATAGACTCCAAAAGCTTAAAAATCAAAATAGCTATAAAAAAGATAAACATAGGACCCAATACAACGATTATGACTAAAGGAGAGTTATTTATGCGTTATAGATTTTTGGTTTTTTTGGTTTTAGCAGGCTTATTCGTGAGTGGTTGTGCTCAGAAGAAGCCATATTATGGCAAGGCGGATAATACACCTTATGAGATAAAAGAGTGTCTTAATGAGTTAAACCATGGAAAAGATATCAAACAGCCACGTGCTGATAAAATAGTAGTTTATAAATCTCAGAAAAAACTTTATCTTTATAAAGACGGCAAGGTTGTAGGAGAGTCTTTGATCTCGATGGGTAAAAATTGGGATAAGGGAACGAAGGTTAAACAAGGGGATTATAGAACGCCGGAGGGTACTTACAGAATCGTAAGAAAAAAATGTGATCCTAGGCTTTACAGAAACCTCCTTTTATCTTTTCCAAATGCAGAAGATGTAGCAAGAGCGAAATCACTGGGATATAGCACCCCGGGCGGGCTTATCACGATTCATGGGCAACCGAAATGGAATGCTGATGGCAGAGGCGATAAGTATACTTTGGCACATGATTGGACAGAAGGATGCATCGCACTTCCAAACAGTACAATGCAGTTATTATGGGAGTCTGTAGCACTTGGTGTGCCTATAGAAATTCACCCTTAATTATATTTTAATGTAAGGTAAATGCAGTCTATGTAGACAAAAAAGCTCAACTTATGTGGCAAGATTCTGCTTATTACAATCAAGAGGATGATGCCTACAAAAGAGAGCAGTCAAATGCCCAAGCCGGTAATCTCGCTTATGCTAAAGAGTATTGTAGAGCGCTTGATTATAATGGATACACGGATTGGAGACTGCCTTCATCTGATGAGTTGATGAATCTTAATGCCCAAGAAGGTGTACTTGTTAACAATAGAGGCGGTGATTTTTGGTCATCAACAAAAGCGAAATTTGATAAATATTATGTTGTCTATAGTGTGGATGGATATAGATATGAAAGAGATGCTACTCAAACGAACTATATACGATGTGTTCGTTGTTTGACTGAAGCATCTAAATAAGTTAGAGTATTTTGACCTCTTCTTCGAGGTTGATATTGAACTTTTTTTGCACTTCTTCTTTTGCAAGGTTAATGAGCTTGAGGGCATCTTCAAAAGTGCCTTCATTAAGATTGACTAAGAAATTTGTATGGATAGCACTCCATGCCATACCTCCTATCTGTTTACCCTTGAGTTCACATGCTTCTATAAGTCTTGCTGCATAATCATCTTTTGGATTTTTGAAAAAAGATCCGGCACTTGGTTCTTTAGGCTGGTTTTTTCTTAGAGAGATAAGCTCATCAAGCAGTGTATTATCAAACCCCTTCTCTTTTTCAAATGTTGCCTCAAGCGCGATGCCTCCAAGCTTTGCGTATCGGAGTGGCGGCACCTATTATGATACTGTTTTCTTCCATCTTGATATAATCAAAATCTTTTCCAAGCATCATAAGGGGTGGTGGATTATTTGAAACCAAGATATTTGCACCACCACCTATGAGATATTTTTCTTTTGGAATGATGTCGTCCTTTTCAATGATAGTTATATCGATTTTAGGACCTATGCGTATATTTGTATGCTTGCTAAGATCAATGTTTTTTAAAAACACTATTTTGTCCTAAGCTCACTATAATCTTTTGGGATGAGATATTCATTTGTTGTTATCTTGTCATCAAAATAGCCGTGTGTATATCCTATCTCAAAAAGTTTATCAAGTGCTTTAATCTGAAGTTCGCTGAGTGATACAGACTCATCGGAAGCATACATATCAAGGTATTTCTCGAGCATTTTTCCGTCAATTCTCACTAGATTATGTGCCTCAAGTTTTTGTGAAAGCTCCACTTTTCTCTCATTTGCCGCCTGAACACCCTCAGTCAATATATCTTCTATCTCTATGGCTCTATTAAGAGGGAGTGATCTTCTTATCGCCATCCCTCCAAGAGGCAAGGGTAATGCTTCACCTGCAAGTTCAAGCCAGATATCCCAAAGCTCTTTTTCGACCTCTAGGCTTGTATCAAAGTTGAGGATAGACTCATGGATCAAAACACCCGCATCAACCTCACCGCTCAATACAGCTGCTTCAATTTCTAGAAAGTTTTTATAAACGATACGAGCCTGTGGATAATATATCTTAAACAGAAGGGCATTGGTCGTGTGCGTTCCTGAGAGTGCGACCTTGAAATTTCTTTTGAGTTTTGCCTCTTTTTTTCGTATGAGTTTTGGTCCATACCCCTCACCGAAACTAATAGCCGTTCTAAGCAGAGCGTACTCATCCTTGATGAGCGGATACATTCCAAAGCTAACGGCACTTACATCATAAGTGCCTTTAAGTGCCTCTACATTGAGTGTTTCGATATCAAGTGCACTATTTTCAAAATTATAATCTTTGGTGTCAACCCAACCGAAATATATAGCATAGTACATAAATATATCATCTGCATCGGGTGAGTGTGCAAGTGTAATTGTCATAATGGCTCCAAATGTTGTTAGAAAGATTATAGCAAAAGAGTGATTATAGCACGGAGTGTCAATCTAAAGTAGTACTTAAGTTATGGTATTATATCGCAAGATTTTATCGAGCAAGATATTTATAGCAGAAACAAGGAGAGGTATGCGTCTGTTTTTAGTGATAATACTACTGAGTGTTTTTAGTTTTGCCAAAGTTGACATAGCAGATCCTTATAAGAAGATAGATTATTTTGAGCTTGAAAACGGTATGGAGGTCTATCTTCTCAGTGATAATAAAGCAGTCAATACACAAATATCTGTTGAGGTTAATGTCGGTTATGATACAGAAGATGCTAAGAATTATGGGCTCTCTCACCTCGTAGAACATATCATTTTTCGTGATCAGCGCATTCCTTATCATGATTATTTGGATTATATCAAAGAAGAGGGTGGCATCGAGGTTAACGGCTATACATCGCGGTACAAAACAAAATATTTTACCATAATAGATAGCGCGAAATCCTACTGGATAGCAAAAATATTTGCACAGATGCTTTTTGATAAAAAAGTTACTCGAGAGGATGTTGAAGTTGAAAAAGGGGCACTTCAGGCAGAGATTGGTGAAATACAATGGCACAATAAATTTCTTTGGGATATGAGAAATTTTTTAGAGGCGATATTCCCACCAAGTGAAGATATGTACGAAGATGAATTTATGTTGAGTAAACCTAAGGAGTTACCTCCATACTATTATGCTCAAGAGAATAATAAAAATTTTACACTCGAGCAGATAAAGAAGCACTACGAAACCTACTACTATCCTGCAAATATGACACTCTTTATGGTTGGTAATTTTGATGTGCATAAAATGAAAGAGCTTATTATTGCAGATTACGGTAAGGTGCAAAAAACCGGGAGTGCAAGCACGGTAGAACCGCCAAAAAATCCAAAGCTTAACGATAGACCCTATCTTAGATTTTATGAGGGGGCAAGTGAAAATAATGCCTATATAGGGGCTAAATACATTTTGGATGATTATAAAAAATATCTTATTCTCTCTATTTATACCGGGGATCTTGCAGAAAGATTGCAGCAACATATGCGCAATATCGAAGGCAAAACCTATAGTGTCAACTCTTACCATTTTTATGATCGCAAGGCCGGGGTTGCAGCTGTGTCATTTGATGGTTTGCATGATGATTTTCAGAGTAATATCGAGTATGTAAAAACAACAATAGAAAATGATATGAAACATTTAAGCGACACTACTATTCAAGAAGCGATAGATCAGTATGGCAAAGAAATATACGCTTCGATCGAACATGATAGCCATTCTTTGATGGACACTGTTTTGACGAGCAAATATATGCGAAAAGAGCACAATATAACAGAGCAAACTTCATATGAGGTGTTTAGCTCTATCACCCTCGAAGAGTATAGAGCAGTTCTCGCAGAGACATTCACGCCCAATAATTACTATAGCTATATCACAAGAGACTACTATTTCTTTCCGCTAGAGATGTACGCTATCTCAATTTTAGCCTATATACTTTTATTTATCATCTATTTTTGGCTCTATCGCATCGATCTTAAAGGCTTTCGTATGATGTATACTCAGCGCGATATTATAATGCAGCGACGATTAACAAATCGTTTTGTAGGCTTTTTGATTTTCGTATTTATACTTTTACTATCATCCACAGTGTGGGAATGGGGAAAATATCTTATCTCAAAATATCTTTTGGGTGATCCATTTTATCTTACAACAATAGATGTACCCTATAGTTATATTTTCACGACACTTGATCCGGTATTTTATCTCTTTGTCTTTATCCTCCTTTATCGTTATCTCTTTTCTTATTATGCACGATTAGATGTTGTAGAAAATGCTATGTATGCTATTGGTAGCAAAGTTAAAGTTTTTCCAAAAGAGGAGATAGAGAGTGTTGATGTTGTGCCATGGAGCATTAAAAATTGTCGCAAGACAATCGGGAGTATGGTTCGTTTTTGGAAGCCACTTGTGCGTATCAATATGAAAGACGGTTCCGCCTATTATATAAGAGCACCTCAAGCAGAGTACCTTAAAGAGGATATCGGCAAGTGGATTGTTACTAAAAATAGTTAGTAATCAATAGGGTCTTTGCGCAGATTTTATAAAGATAATCTAAGGTTTGTTGACTATAATTGAATACTAAAATAATATTAAAGGTATATATTTGAGAACAGTAGCCTTTATACTAACTCTAATGACTTTGCTTTGTTTGGATTGTTCCGCTAGTGGGTTTGATTTTACCGGTTTTGTCAATTTTGACAATGTAAATACAAGGAGTGAAGAGTTTATTCAATTTGCTGGGCTATTTGGTTTGGGTATTGTAGGGCTTATAGCTCTATTTCTTTCATCTGAACGTTTGCGAAATTATGAAAAGAAAGTTATCAAAGAGAGACAAAAGAAAGAGGAGTTCAACAAAAGACAAGGTTTAATGCTCTCAGAGATGACTGAGAATATTCAAAATATAGCTAAAGAGACCGTGAATACCGCAAAAGATTTATACACAAAAGATCACAAATCTACAATTTCGAAAGATATTAAAAAGGTTGTATCGTCAGAGGCTAAGTTGCTCTCTATCACAACAAACCTTATCGAGTTTCTAAGAATCAAATCAAGAAAAGTTGAGGTGGTCGATGAGGATTTTATCCTCTGCAATCTCCTTAATGATGTGACCGGTACATTAAGAGAGGCTACCAAGGATATAGAGTTAAACCTCATATATGATGTTCAAAAAGATATATTGGATCATCTGTGTGGCGATACGCTCAATACGAGTAAGATCATTGTAAATATAGCCCTTTTTTGTATAGAACATGATGCAAAAGAGATAGTAGTAGAGGTCTCAAAAGGTAAATATCATAATACGAATTACCTCTATTTTAAAGTTATCAGCTCTATCGATGTTGATGTAGAAGATGATAACAGTATTTTTAATTCGAGCTATAATGAAGCCACTAATAGTTATGATTCGCTCGGACTATTTATAGCAAAAGAGCTAGCTATTTTAACAGATGGAGATATCTATACAAGAAACAATAAAGATGGAAGCGTTGAATTTACCTTTTTCACTCCTTTCAAAGAGCATCCGGACGCCAAGAAAGTAAAACCCGATAATAATGTAACAAATAAAATGATTTATCTCTTGGATACTTCCGAGAAAACAACAACATCTCTAAAAAATATGTTACTGAGCATGCACCACTCTGTCAAGGTTGATACAAAAGAAAATTGCCTAACAAGAACACCTGATTTTTCTAAATTTGATTTAGTAATTATTGATGAGAAAGTTTTAACCTTTAAAGTCGTTGAGGCGCTAAAAGCAAGTAAGGCTAAAATCATATCTCTGAGCAATATTTTTAATCCTATGCAGGATTATCCTCATAGCGCAATTATTGATATAGAGTTAAGTAAACCTATTACAAGACAGCAGTTGATCAACAACATCAATGGATTGTTCCAAGAAAAAGGGAAAAAGAATACTTCCGGGCAAGAGGTGCTAGTATCTACTTCGAAGCTCTCAGTACATAGAGCGCTCTTTGAGGATGCACCGGATGTAACTTTAAATAGTTTCTCTCAATTTAGAGGTTCAGAAGTTTTACTCGTCGAAGATAATCTTATCAACCAAAAGGTCACAACAAGCCTTTTGAGTAAATCCGAAATGAACATCACTATAGCAAATGACGGGAAGGAAGCGATAGATATACTCCGAGATAGCGGCAAAAAATTTGATATAGTTTTTATGGATATCAATATGCCTGTAATGGATGGTTATACAGCAGCAAAATTGATAAGAGCAGACAAAAGGTTTGATGATCTCCCTGTTTTGGCACTGAGTGCGCTCACATCAGCATCTGAGATAAGTAATATGTTTAAGTGCGGGATGAATGGGTATCTTTCAAAACCTTTGATTATCGGTAGATTTTTTACGGCATTTAGTGTCTTTTTGGAACAAAAAGATGAGATTGCAGAGCCGGTTAAAAAGAGACAAGAGATTCGTAATCTCGATGGTTTGGATGTACAAGTCGGGATAGTTCAAGCAAATGATAGCGCCATTTTCTATAAAGAGATACTCTTGGAATTTAAAGATGCATACGGCGAAAGCGGCGATATTTTTGAAAAGCTTGTAAAAGACTTTAGATATGAACAGCTCAAAATGCTCTGCGTTGATCTCAGAGGACTTGCCGGATCAATTGGTGCACGAGATTTGTATAAATTGATTGCTGAAGTGATACAGAGACTTATAATGAAAAAATATGAATTGATGCCAAGCTACATAGAGCCATTTAAAAAAGAGATTAGTAAGGTTATCAACTCTATAGATATATACACGAAACAAATGTAATCTCTTTTTTGTTCGCAAGTCTTTTAAAGTTTTATGGTGACAGAAATAAAAATATGACATTTTGACATATTTTTCCATGCATCTTCCAAAATCGATTAAAATGGTGGTAGAATTTCACTACAAAGGATAAAGGATGAGCATGGCAATGGACGCACAAAAAGAAAAAGCACTTGAGATGGCCATAAAGCAGATAGATAAGGCATTTGGCAAAGGTGCTCTTATGCGCCTCGGTGATAAGGAGATAGAGTCTATAGCCTCTATAAGTACCGGTTCACTTGGGCTTGATATTGCACTAGGGATCGGAGGCGTACCGCAAGGAAGAGTGATAGAGATATATGGTCCTGAGTCTTCAGGGAAAACAACACTCTCTTTACAAATTGTTGCTTCAGCACAAAAAGAGGGCAAAATATGCGCTTTTATAGATGCCGAGCATGCACTTGATGTGCAATATGCTAAAAATCTCGGCGTAGATGTAGAAAACCTGCTCGTTAGCCAGCCTGATTTTGGAGAGCAAGCCCTCGATATCTTAGAGACTTTAGCAAGAAGTGGCGCTGTGAGTGTTATCGTTATCGACTCGGTCGCAGCACTAACACCAAGAAGCGAGATAGAAGGAGATATGGGCGATAGCCATATGGGACTCCAAGCAAGATTGATGAGCCAAGCCTTGAGAAAAATAACGGCAATACTGCATAAAACAAACACGACTGTAATCTTTATCAATCAAATCCGAATGAAGATAGGAACAATGGGGTATGGATCTCCTGAGACAACTACCGGAGGGAATGCTTTGAAGTTTTATGCTTCAGTGAGAGTAGATGTTCGACGCATAGCCACACTTAAACAAGGTGAATCACAAATAGGCAATAAGGTAAAGGCAAAAGTTGTTAAAAATAAGGTAGCCCCACCATTCAGACAAGCCGAGTTTGACATCATGTTTGGCGAAGGGATATCAGCCGAAGGTGAAATCATCGATTATGGTGTAAAGCTTGATATCATAGATAAGGCAGGTGCATGGTTCAGTTATGGCGAACAAAAACTCGGGCAGGGAAAAGAGGGCGCAAAGCAGACGCTCAAAGAGAACAATGAGCTCAGGAAAGAGATAGAAGGCAAAGTAAGAGAGGCGCTAGGCGTAAGTAGTATGCTTACTATGGGAAATGAAGATGTCAGTACTTCTGAAGAGTAGATAGCAAACCTCTTATCTAAAATTAGTTAAAATAACCTCATTAAAATTTGTGAGGTAAATTATGGTTCATATAGATGATATTAGAGCAGATGAGGTTATGGATAGTCGAGGTAATCCAACTGTTAGAGCAACCGTATATTTAAGCGACGGAACACAAGCGAGTGCTATCGTGCCAAGTGGTGCAAGCACAGGAAAGAGAGAGGCTTTAGAGCTGAGAGACGGTGGCGATAGATATATGGGCAAGGGTGTGCTCAAAGCGTGTGAAAACATCAATATGACCATAGCCGAAGAGCTTATCGGTGCAAGCCCATTTGAACAATCTTCTATCGATGCGATGCTTAAAGAGATAGATGGAACTTCAAATTATTCAAATCTAGGAGCCAACGCAACGCTTGGTGTTTCTATGGCTGTTGCAAGAGCTGCCGCCTTATCTTTAGGACTTCCTCTCTATAGATACCTAGGTGGCTCCAACGCGATGACACTTCCTGTTCCTATGCTCAATATTATAAATGGTGGAGCCCATGCAAATAACTCTGTAGATTTTCAAGAGTATATGATTATGCCTTTAGGATTTACAAGCTTCAGCTCAGGACTTCGGGCAAGTGCTGAAGTGTATCATCAGTTAAAAAAGATTATCAATGATATGGGTGAGAGCACAGCTGTCGGCGATGAGGGGGGATTTGCACCAAATCTTAAAAGCAATGAAGAGCCTATAGTTATCATCATGCAAGCGATTGAAAAAGCAGGTTATGAGCCCGGCGAGCAGATAGCTATCGCACTTGATGTTGCAAGTAGTGAACTAGAGAGTAAAAGTGGCATCTATGATCTCGCTTCTGAGGGGAGAAAATTGACAAGTGAAGAGCTCGTTGATTACTATGAAATGCTCTGTTCAAAATATCCAATCGTCTCCATAGAAGATGGCTTAAGTGAAGATGATTGGGATGGATGGAAGATATTGACGGAGAGACTCGGTGATAAAGTGCAGCTTGTCGGCGATGACCTTTTTGTGACCAATGTAGAGATATTGGCACAAGGTATATCAAAAGGTGTAGGAAACTCTATCCTCATCAAGCCTAATCAGATAGGCACGGTGAGTGAAACCATGAAGACGGTAAGACTTGCTCAGCGTTCAGGCTATAAATGTGTGATGAGTCATCGCTCCGGTGAAAGCGAAGATGCGTTTATCGCTGATTTTGCAGTCGCATTGAACACGGGAGAGATCAAAACAGGTTCTACATCTAGAAGCGATAGAATCGCCAAATATAACAGACTCTTAGCGATAGAAAATGAACTTGAAGAGAGTGAATATCTAGGCTCAAAACTCTTCGGAGAGATTCTTGAGTAGACGCTTTGCTTCAGGCGATCTATTTTTCGGGCTATCAAAAAAAGCGCTTATTTATCTAACGATTCTTATACTTTTGTTTGGAGTATATATCGGTATATTGCTCTTTGGTGAGAATTCAGTTACGGCACTTGTCAATCTACAAAAAGAGAAATCATTACTTCAAGCAGAGTCACAAGAATTACAAAATCAAAATCAAAAGTTTCAAAAAGAGTATTTCGAGCTTAAGCAGCTTGAGCCAAAGGAGTGAAATTGCGTTCACTTGTTGTTTTTATCTTTTTTGTCACTTTTTTGTTAAGCACTGAAAATCCATTTGATATCCAAGAAAATAAAGCGAAAATTGAGCAAGAGGAGAGAGCCTATCTTGATAGATTGCATCTCAAATCCGATGAGAATGTTATTATCCAGGTTCAAAATAACGAGACAAATGATACCAATCAAACGCCGAGCGAGAAAGAGGTTTTATGGGAGAAGATAAGAGAGGACTCTCATTCTACTCAAAAGATTACTGTTTTAAACAATTAACACTTTGTGCCGATATTAAACCCTAAATCTTTTATCATTTTTATGTCTTTGAGAGCATCTTCACCTTTAGTCGTGAGATAGTCTCCTATAACGATGGCATTAGCGCCTGCAGCGAACATTTTTTGTTCATCACCTTCGAACATAGACTCTCTCCCGCCGGCGATCATGACAATGGGCTCTGCACCGAGCCCATCTCGTATCTCTTTGATAATTTTAAGTGCCTCATTTTGTGTTAAGTTTGAACTTTTGACGGGCAAAGCTTTGTTTGGGAGGAAAAAATTTATAGGCACAGAGTTCGGTTCGAGTGAGACTATCGCGCGGATAAGTTCATCTCGATCATCTGCCTCTTCCCCCATCCCAAAGATACCTCCACTGCTATCTATGCCAATTTTTTTGAGATAATTTAATTGATCAAGATCAGCGATTCCATTGCACCCGATGAGGTGGATATCTTCAATCTCTTTTTTAACCGTCCGGGCTGCTTTTGCGATAAACTCTGTTTTTTTATCATCTAATCCTTTACCGGCAGTAACAAGGCAATATCCAAAAGCTCCAAAAGATTTTGCCATCTTTGCCTCTGAGACTATCTGATCTATACTCTTGTAGTTATAGCGCTCAATGTTGGCATGGTGCTTTACACTTTGCGTACAAAAGCCACAATCTTCGCTGCATGTCCCGCTTAGGACATTGTTAATGGCACAAAGATATACGGTATTCATTGGATAGTTTCTTTATGTTTACATTCAAAGCATTCATAATACTCTTTTGTTTTAAGAGTCTTTTTCCCCATCATATAGCCACATGCAGGACATTTTTTATCTGTTGGTTCAAAGTTTGCTATAAATGTACATTTTGGATAATTACTACATCCAAAGAATTTTCCTCTTTTGCCCATTCTCTCTATAATCTTGCCTCCACATTTAGGGCAAGGAACTTCAAGCTCTTTAGGGGCAATAAGTGATTTTGCATTCTTACATTTTGGGTAAGCGCTACACGCTAAGAATTTACCTCTTCTGCTATCTTTGATGACCATAGGTGAGCCACATTTGTCACATATCACATCACTTTTTTCTTCATTTCGCTCCCCGCTCTCATCAGCTTGGTTTTTTGTATATTTACATTTTGGAAAATTGCCACAAGCTACGAATTCACCAAATCTTCCTTTTCTGAGTACAAGTTCGCCACCACACTCAGGGCATTTTTCTCCGGTCGGTGTCGATGTCTTTAGGCTTTTGATATCTTGCTTACCTTTTTCTATCTGCTGCATAAAAGAGATATAAAAGTCTTTGAGCATCTTTTGCCAATCTTCTTTTCCTTCTGCCACAAGGTCAAGTCTCTCTTCCATATTTGCCGTAAAACCGGTATCGACAATCTCGGCAAAATTATCTTCAAGTGTTTTTGTCACTATCGTGGCAATTTCGGTTGGATGAATCCTCTTCTCTTTAAGCTCTATATACTGTCTTTGATTGAGTATAGTGATAGTAGGTGCATAGGTACTTGGTCTGCCAATTCCTAGGGACTCTAATGTCTTGATAAGACTAGCCTCATTGTATCTTGGAGGCGGTTGCGTAAATTGTTGCTCTATTTTCAACTCTTCAAGTTTGCTAACGCTGCCTTGTTCAAGCTTTGGTAAAAGTTTATCTTTTTCGCTATAGCCTAAAACTTTGTAAAAACCGTCAAATGAGAGTCTTTTCCCACTCGCTTTAAATTCACTCTCTTTACCTTTAAAGATGATACTTTGTGATTCGATGATGGCTTCATTCATTTGACAGGCCAAAAATCTATTGTAGATAAGTGTATAGAGTCTCAATTCATCTTTTTCTAGGTACCTTGCCGCAATATTTGGCTCAAAATCGATTATAGTTGGTCGGATAGCCTCATGCGCTTCTTGTGCCCCTTTTGCTTTTGAAGTATAAAACCTTGGTTTTTCAGGAAGATATTCAGAAGCAAAATTAGCTTTGATATATGCTCTAGCACTTTGTACTGCCTCTTTTGCAAGATTGAGGCTATCGGTTCTCATATAGGTGATAATACCGGTAATGCCTTTGTCTGTTTTGACGCCTTCGTAGAGTTTCTGAGCTATCATCATCGTCTTTTTTGGGGTAAACCCAAGTCTTGTGGAGGCACTTTGTTGGAGCGTAGATGTCATAAAAGGTGGTGGTGTTTTTGTTTTTTTAGATCGTGTATCTATCTCACTTACAATAAACGCATCATTTAAAACAGAGGTTTTGATCTCATTTGCCATTGCTTCATTTGCAACAAAAAGTTTGTCTGTCTTTTCTTTTTTGTAGCTATACAAAGAGGCATCAATGCTCTCATCAAAAAGGGCATCAACGCTCCAATACTCTTGAGGTTTAAAAGCTTCTATCTCTCTTTCACGGTCAACAACAAGTTTGAGTGTAGAGCTTTGCACCCGCCCCGCACTTAATCCTCTTTGAATCTTACTGCTAAGTAATGGAGAGAGTTTATAGCCAACGATTCTATCGAGAAGTCGTCTGCTTTGTTGCGCATCCACACTTGCCATATCTATCTTTCTAGGATTGTCAAGCGCGCCTGTTATAGCCTGTTTTGTAATCTCGTGAAAGACAATCCTTGGTAGTGTTGCCGGCTCTTTACCAATCGCCATTGCTATATGGTAACCTATAGCTTCACCTTCTCTATCCTCATCCGTTGCGATATAGAGGTTTTCAGCTTTTTTTGCATACGTTTTCAACTCTTTTACGGTATTGCTTGCCGCTTTAGGGATGACATATTCAGGTATAAATTCTCCGCTTTTTTCATCAATTTTTATACCAAATTTATATTGAGGCAGGTCTCTTATGTGACCTTTTGATGCTATAACTTTGTAATCTTTTCCTAAAAAACTACCTATTGTTCTAGCTTTAGCGGGGGATTCAACGATTATAAGATTTTTCATAAACAGACTAACTTTCAAGATGCAAATTTTCGTTATTGTAGCACAAATGTATCTAAAATCCTTTAATGAAAATGAAATAGCAAGGTTTAGATTTTAAAACTATATGTTACAATAGCTTTTAAAAATTAATGCTAGGATTACTATGAAAAAAATATTAGCAGTAACTTTTCTCTCTCTTTTTTTGTTTGCCGAAGCAAGAATTGTAGATGGTGTTGCAATTATTGTTGACAATCAGCCAATCATGATGAGCGAGATATCAAAAACAAGAGCAGCCTTGAAGATATCGAAAAAAGAGGCTATTGATAAACTTATCATTCAAAAGTTGCAAAAAAATGCCTTAGAGAGTATCAAAGTTGGGGAAGATGAAGTAGATCAAAAGATAGCTCAGATAGCAGCTCGCAATAAGGTCTCTGAAGCCAAGATGAGGGGTCTTTTAAAGCAGCAGGGGACGAGTTGGACTCAATATAGAGAAAATATCAAAAGAGAGATTCAAAAACAGAAATTTTTTCAAACAAAAGTTTTAAGTTCGATTGAAAAACCAAGTGAAGATGAGCTGAAGCTCTATTATAAAAATCACAAACAGCTGTTTTCAATGCCGACATCTATTACGATGACTGAATATAAAGCAAAAACTAAAAGAGATTTGGAGATATTTTTCTCAAATCCTTTGGCCGGTGGTGCTGATGTAAGTTCTAGAAAATTTACTCAAAAGATAGAAAAGATATCGCCATCGCTCTTGCCTATATTGCTTCAAACTCCATCAGGGGGCATAACTCCTGCTATTAATGCCGGCAATGGATATATCGTCTATTATGTTGAGTCAAAGAATGGCATTAGAAAAAATAGTTTTGAAGATGCCCATAATGCAATTTTACAAAAATGGGAAGAGAACCAAAGAGAATCAGCCCTCAAGGACTACTTTGAAAAACAGAGAACAAAAGCCGTTATAGAAATTATTAGAGATTAGTTCAAGGAAGTTGTATGGGTTTAAAGTCAGATAAGTGGATAAGAGAGATGTCGCTAGACCATGAGATGATTTCTCCTTTTAGTGAGAGTCTTGTGGGTGAAGGTGTGGTGAGTTTCGGTCTTAGTAGCTATGGGTATGATATACGAGTGAGTGATGAGTTTAAGATTTTTACGAACATAAATGCGCAAGTTGTAGACCCAAAAGATTTTGATGATGCGAATGTTGTGGACTTTAAAGGAGATATTTGCATCGTTCCGCCGAACTCTTTTGCACTTGCTCGAACAGTTGAATATTTTAAAATGCCAAGCGATACTTTGGCAATTTGCCTTGGTAAGAGTACTTACGCAAGGTGTGGCATCATTGTAAATGTTACCCCGTTTGAGCCCGGATTCGAGGGACATATTACAATAGAGATATCCAACACAACACCGCTTCCGGCAAAGATATATGCCAATGAAGGCATTGCTCAGGTGCTTTTTTTGCAAGGTGATGAGGTGTGTGAGACGACTTATAGAGACAGAAAAGGAAAGTATCAAAATCAGACAGGTATTACGCTGCCAAGAATATTGAAAAAATAGATAATTTTTTTGCATCATTTTTAAATAAAAATAGCCTATAATGATATGTAACTAAAAATTAAGGAGAATGCGATCATGGGCTTTTTTAATTTTATGGTAAATGCCGGTAAAAAATTACTAGGCAAGGGCGATGATAACGAGGCTATAAAAAAAGAGATAAAAGAGAGTTTTAGCGAAGTTCCTATTCAAGGGTTGGTTATTGAGGTTGATGGAGATAGTGTCTTGATAGCCGGAGTTGCCAAAGATTCCGCTACGAGAGAAAAAGCGATTTTGATTGCAGGCAATGTAGAGGGAATAGCTAAAGTAAATGCGGATCAGCTTGTGCTTCTTCCCGAGATTACTCCTGAGCCGGAATCAAAATTTTATACTATCCAAAAAGGTGATACGCTTTGGAAAATAGCAACTACTTTTTATGGTGATGGTTCAAAATACCCATCCATTGTCGAAGCAAACTTAGAAGTTATCAAAGATGCAGATCTCATCTACCCGGGGCAAAATATTCGTATCCCTGAACTCGCATAAATTTTAAGGAAGATTCCTCTCTTCCTTGACCTCGGCATAAAAGAATTACTGCTATAATTACAAAAAAATAAAGGGCTTACCTATGAAAGGTATTATTCTTGCAGGCGGAAGTGGTACAAGACTCTATCCTGTAACAAAAGGAATCAGCAAACAGTTAGCCCCAATTTACGATAAACCTATGGTCTATTATCCGCTATCTACCCTCATGCTTGCCGGCATTAAAGAGGTGCTCATAATATCAACTCCAAATGATTTACCGAGATTTCAAGAACTACTTGGAGATGGCTCTGATATCGGTATGAATTTTTCATATGTAGTGCAACCAAGTCCGGATGGATTGGCACAAGCCTTCATATTGGGTGAGAATTTTTTAGATGGTGATGATGCATGTTTAATCTTGGGTGATAATATATTTTATGGAGAAGGCATTCGTGAGCTTTTGGTAAATTCGATTAAAAATGCAAAAGAGAGAAACGCTGCAACTGTTTTTGGATATAGAGTTAATGATCCTGAAAGATATGGAGTTGCCGAGTTTAGCAGTGAAGGGAAAGTAATCTCGATTGAAGAGAAGCCAAAGAATCCAAAGTCAAATTATGCAGTTGTGGGCCTCTATTTTTATCCTAAAGATGTAGTTAAAAAAGCAAAAAAGATCATGCCAAGTGCGCGAGGTGAACTTGAGATTACAACGCTGAATCAAGACTATTTAAAAGAGGAGCGATTAAAAGTCGAGCTTATGGGCAGGGGGTATGCTTGGCTTGACACAGGCACACATGAGAGTATGCTTGAAGCTGCAACATTTATTCAGACGATTGAACGTAGACAAGGGCTTAAGGTGGCTTGTATTGAAGAGATCGCCTATGAGATGGGTTATATCTCAAAAGAGAAGCTTATAGAGCTCGCACAACCTTTGAAAAAGAATCAGTACGGCCAATATCTGCTCAAAAGAGCAAAAGAGGGAAGAGTTGCGCGATGAACTTCATAAAAGCAAATATCCCCGAAGTTATCATATGCGAGCCAACTGTTCATGGGGATCATCGAGGATATTTTGTAGAAACATTTAGAAAAGATAAGCTAGAAGAGTTCGCGGGTTACGAGATAGACTTTTGCCAAGATAATGAAAGTAAAAGTAGTTACGGTGTGCTTAGGGGATTGCACTATCAATTACCTCCTTACGCACAGACAAAATTGGTGCGTGTTATCAAGGGGCAGGTTTTGGATGTAGCGGTTGATATTCGCAAAGGAAGCCCGACATTTGGAGCGCATGTTGCAGTTGAATTGAGCGAAGAAAACAGAAGACAACTTCTTATTCCAAGAGGGTTTGCGCATGGTTTTGTTGTCTTGAGTAATGAGGCAATATTTACCTATAAAGTAGATAGCTACTATTCGCCTGAATGCGATAAGGGCATAGCATTTAATGATGCTAATATCGGCATTGATTGGCAAATAGAACATTCAAAATTACAACTCTCAGATAAAGATAGGAAGCAACCGCTCTTAAAAGATGTAGGTGAACTTTTTCAATATGGATTTGACTATTATGCTTAAAGTTTTAGTGACGGGCTCAAAAGGACAACTTGGAAGCGAGATAGAAGAGTTCTCGGCCTCTTATGATTATGATTTTATTTTTGTAGATAGAGATGAGCTAGATATCACAAAAGAACAGGAACTTAAAGATTTTTTTACCAAAAATAAAATTGATGCTATCATTAATTGCGCAGCATATACTGCTGTCGATAAAGCAGAAAGTGAACAAGAAAAAGCAGATAGAGTCAATAGAAAAGCAGTAAAGAAATTAGCAAAAATCGCAAAAGAGAATAACATAAAACTGATTCATCTAAGTACGGATTATGTATATGATGGAAAGGCTCATAAGCCTTATATAGAGGAGTTCCAAACAAATCCAAAATCCGTATATGGGCAGACAAAACTTGAGGGTGAAAATGCAATGATAGCTATCAACCCACCAAATTCTATAATCATAAGAACTAGCTGGGTGTATGGCTTTTATGGATCAAATTTTGTAAAGACAATGTTGAGATTAGGCAAAGAGAAAGAGCAAATCAATGTCATTTATGATCAAATAGGAGCGCCGACTTATGCTAAAGATTTGGCAAAAACTATTTTAGATATCTTGCCTAAGATAAGGAACGATAAGGTAAAGATTTATAACTATTCAAATGAGGGAGTGCTTTCTTGGTATGATTTTGCAAAAGAGATTATGAAAATGGGAAAGATAGATTGTAAAATAGTCCCAATAGAAACATTTCAATATCCAACACCGGCAAAAAGACCACACTATTCACTACTCAATAAAACAAAAATAAAAGATACATTTAATATCGAAATACCCTATTGGAAAGATAGTCTAGAGGATTGTCTTAAAAGATTAGGAGAAAGAAAATAGATGTCTAACAATAAAACAATATTAGTAACAGGGGGTGCGGGATTTATAGGAAGTAATTTCATACCCTATTTCTTGGATAAATACTCAGATTATCATATAGTCAATCTCGATCTTTTAACTTACGCAGGAGAGCTTGATAATCTCAAAGAGATAGAAGCCAATAATAGATATAGATTCATCAAGGGAGATATCTGCGATAGAGAACTTATAGAGTCGATATTTGAGAGGTACGATACCAAGGGAATCATCCACTTTGCAGCAGAGTCCCATGTAGATAACTCCATTAAAGACCCCGGTGTATTTGTACGAACCAACGTCAATGGAACTTTTACACTTCTTGATGCAGCCTATAGACACTGGATGAAGAAACCTTTTGTTTTTAAAAAAGGATATGAGGAGTGTAGATTTCATCATATCTCAACTGATGAGGTTTACGGTACTTTGGGCAAAAGTGGACTCTTTAGCGAAACAACACCTTACGCCCCAAATTCTCCATATAGTGCCAGCAAAGCAGGAAGCGATATGATTGTGCGCTCCTACCACCATACCTATGGCATGGATACCGTCATAACAAATTGCTCAAATAACTATGGCCCAAAACAGCATGATGAAAAACTCATCCCTACAATTATCAGAAATGCACTTGTTGGCAATCCTATTCCAATCTATGGAGATGGAAAAAACATAAGAGATTGGCTTTATGTGCTTGATCACTGCAAGGGAGTAGACCTCGCATATCATGATGGCAAAAGTGGAGAGACCTACAATATCGGCGGAAGAAATGAGAGAACCAATTTGCAAATAGTAGATACAATTTGCACTCTATTAGATAAAGTTTATCCAATCAAAAATAACCAATCAATTCAAAACTCAAACTCAAACATCAAAAATTACAAAGAACTTGTGGTCTTTGTAGAGGATCGTGCGGGGCATGATAGAAGATATGCCATTGATGCATCAAAGCTTGAAAATGAGCTTGGCTGGAGGGCTGATGAGAGTTTTGATACAGGCATAGTGAAAACTATTGAGTGGTATGTGGAGAAATATAAAGGATAATTGTTAAAATTGTAGATGGATTTAGGAGCCAAATGCACTAATGCACTTATGAAAACACTTGAGCTTATAAATTATGTCAACAAATTTAGAAAAAGGAATACTTTGATTATCGGAAATGGAATGTTGGCCCATGAATTTAGTGATTATAAAGATGACAACGATATTATAATATTTGCTTCCGGGGTTTCTAATTCCGGGGAGACAAGAGAAAGTGAATTTGAAAGAGAGAAAGAATTACTCACTAAAACTATTGATGTTTAACCAACCATTTGTTTAATAGGGAAACAATCAACATTGCTAATCCAAAAAATATCAATATGATTACTTTGGTGGGTTATATTGAAAATATCTTTGAGAAAAAAGCTATCTATTCAATAAAGAACTTAGAAGGTAGCTTTTATATCGACATTGAGAAAATATCCCCCATAATTAAAAAATTAAATCTTTTTGGACCAACATACATGAGAGATATCATAAAGGTTAATTATGACTAATCTTATTTCTGTAATATTGCCCGTATATAATGGAGCACTTTATCTTGATGAGGCAATAAAAAGTATATTGAGCCAAACATATTCCAATTTTGAATTTATAATCATAAACGATGGCTCGACAGATAATAGTTTGGAGATAATAAATAGGTATACACCTATAGATGATAGAATGAAAGTTATTTCGAGGGAAAATAGGGGCTTAATAACGTCTTTGAATGAAGGAATCGAGAAATCTGAAGGCACTTATATAGCGAGAATAGATCAAGATGATGTCTCTTATCAAAAAATAATTTAAAATATGGATTAAACGGCTATAGGAATGCAGAAGATTTGGATTTATGGATTTTAATGTATGAGAATGGTGCTAAATTTGGTAATGTAGATGCAAGAATATTAAAATATAGAATATTACCTTCATCAATGTCAAGAACAAATCGTAAAGAAATTAAAAGAGAATCGAATATTCAGTTTAATAATTTTATTAAAAATAATAGAGAAGATTTTGAAAATAGATTTCAAATTTTACTCAAACAAAAAAACATTTCAAATGCAATACAAAGAGATATGATGAGGGCAATCATAAGATATTCATTGCTGACCCATAGAACAAATCTTATATTTAAAACCATATTAAAGTTAAAAATGTCAAACATTGTCATGGGTATCCTCTCTTTTATAAAGTTAAGAATATATGTAATATAGAAGAATAAAAATTATTAACAATAAGGGTTCGTATTTAAATAATTTATACCGGAAAAAAGTTTTTGACCAACAAATATAGAGCATATAATGATATAATAAAATCCACAAATTAAAGTTGTCAAAAAACATTAGAAACAATAATAGGAGTTCGTGAATTTGTTTGAAAAAATTAATATAGATGAGATAAAAGATATTGCTTTGAGTGCCGGTAGATTGATTATGCAGATTTACGAAAAAGATTTTTCTGTTGAGTATAAAGATGATAACTCACCATTAACTCAAGCGGATACAAAGTCCAATGAATTTATCTGCAATAGGCTTAAATTACTCTACCCAAAAATCCCGATTATGAGTGAAGAGAACAAACAAGTTGCTTATGAGATACGCAAAGATTGGGACTGTTATTGGTGTATAGATCCGATTGACGGGACAAAAGAGTTTATCAAAAAAATTGGAGAGTTTACGGTAAATATTGCATTGATATGTGAGGGTGAGCCTGTTTTGGGTGTCGTTTATGCGCCCGCACTTCAAGAGCTTTACTTTGCAAAAAAAGGTGGAGGTGCCTATAAGAATGGACAAAAATTGCCTCTTTGCGCAAATGATAATCCAAAGCAGAAACTATCGGTTGTTGCCTCTAAGTCTCACCTCTCATCTGAAACTCAAGCATTTATAGATAGTCTTGATGCAAAAGAGATAGAGCAGGTCTCAAAAGGGAGTAGCCTGAAGCTTTGTATGGTAGCCGAAGGAAGCGCGGATATCTATCCGAGATTAGCACCTACGATGGAGTGGGATACGGCTGCGGCAGATGCAATTGTAAGAGAGGCGGGCAAGATGACCTACCAATTTGAAAGTCAAGAGCCTCTAATGTACAATAAGGAGAATCTTTTAAATCCCTGGTTTATGGTGAAGTAAGATGGATAAAAATGTAGTATGGCATAGTCACAATATAGATAAACAAAAAAGAGCGGCATTAAAAAATCAAAAACCGTGCATTCTCTGGTTTACCGGACTTAGCGGAAGCGGTAAAAGTACTATAGCCGGAGCACTTGAAGAGATGCTCTATAAAAATGGCAATCATACCTATCTGCTTGATGGAGATAATATTCGCCATGGACTCAATAGTGATCTCGGGTTTGATAAGCCCGAGAGGATCGAAAATATCCGAAGAGTGGGGGAGGTAGCGAGGCTTTTTGTCGATAGCGGACTTATCGTCTTAAGTGCCTTTATCTCTCCTTTTAACAAAGAGAGAGCATTTGTAAGAGGGCTTGTAGATGAGGGAGAATTTATAGAGATATTTATCGATACTCCACTTGCTGTTTGTGAGGCAAGAGACCCCAAGAAGCTTTATAAAAAAGCACGATTGGGCGAGATCAAAGATTTTACAGGCATAGATAGTCCTTATGAGCCACCTATTTCACCCGCTATTCATATAATGAGTGATACAATCTCTGCACAAGAAGCATCTGGAGAGATATTTGATTATCTTGTGCAAAAAGGATACATATATGTCACAGAATGATGTCCCATCTCATAGACTTACTCACCTCAAACAACTCGAGGCTGAGTCGATTCATATCATGAGAGAAGTAATTGCTGAGTTTAGCAAGCCGGCTATGCTTTACAGCGTCGGTAAAGATAGCTCTGTGATGCTGCATCTGCTTCAAAAGGCATTTTATCCCGCACCCCCACCGCTTCCTTTAGTCCATGTAGACACGAAGTGGAAGTTTAGAGAGATGATAGAGTTCCGTGATCGTAGAGCCAAGGAGGTTGGTATGGAGCTTATCGTTTATAGCAATCCAAAAGGCGATGAGCTTGGTATTTCTCCATTCACTCACGGTTCAGCTATGCACACAGACATCATGAAAACAGAAGGGCTCAAACAGATGCTTGATATCTATCAATTTGATGCTGTTTTTGGCGGTGCTAGAAGAGATGAGGAGAAGAGTCGGGCAAAAGAGCGTATCTACTCTTTTAGGGATAGAAATCATAGGTGGGATCCCAAAAGACAGCGCCCCGAACTTTGGAATATCTATAATGGTCGCCACAATCAAGGAGAATCCATCAGGGTTTTCCCCCTTTCAAATTGGACAGAGCTTGATATATGGCAGTATATCTATCTGGAAAATATACAGATACCGAGTCTTTATTTTGCCAAAGAGCGAGAAGTAGTTGAGTATATGGGCACAAAGATTATGGTGGATGATGCAAGAATGCCAAAAGAGCTGAAAGCTAAGGCAAAAAAAGAGATGGTGCGGTTCCGTACACTTGGATGCTATCCTCTTACAGGTGCTATCAGCTCCGAAGCTTCTACGTTGCCTCAAATCATTCAAGAGATGCTACTTACAACTACAAGCGAGAGACAAGGAAGGCTGATCGATAGTGACAGCGATGCAAGTATGGAGAAGAAAAAACAAGAAGGGTATTTTTAATGGCACATCAATCAAGCCTCATTGAAGAAAATATTGAAAAATATCTCAAAGAGCATGAAAACAAAGAGATGCTCCGTTTTATCACATGTGGGAGTGTAGATGATGGAAAATCAACTCTTATCGGTAGATTACTCTATGATAGTAAAATGATATTTGAAGATCAGTTAGCTTCGATAGAAAAAGATAGTAAAAAAAGTGGAACAAACGGAGATAAGATTGATCTCGCTCTTTTGGTAGATGGTCTTGCAAGTGAGCGAGAACAGGGAATTACTATCGATGTCGCCTATAGATTTTTCTCGACTGAGAGACGTAAATTTATCATAGCCGATACTCCGGGCCATGAACAGTATACGAGAAATATGGCAACGGGTGCGAGTACGGCTGACCTTGCTATCATTCTCATTGATGCAAGATCCGGGGTATTAACGCAAACAAAAAGACACTCGTATATTGCGTCACTTTTAGGCATCAGAAATATTATCGTGGCTATCAATAAAATGGATCTTGTCGATTTTGATCAAGATATCTTTAAGAATATCAAGAAAGATTATGAGGCGATTATCCCTAATTTGCCGCATCATAAAAATATCGATTTTAACTATATTCCTATCTCGGCGCTTGAGGGGGACAATATTGTCTTAAATTCCAAACGATGTTCATGGTATAAAGGTATATCTTTAATGGAGATGCTCAATACTCTAGAAATTTCAAAACAAAAAGATAGTCACTTTCGTCTGCCTGTACAGTATGTCAATAGGCCACATCTCAACTTCAGAGGATTTTGCGGTACAATCGCTAGCGGAAGCATCCAGGTGGGTGATAGCATAACCGTGCTCCCTTCGAAAAAAACTAGCAAGGTAAGATCGATTATCTCCAGCGAGATAAAAGCGCTTCGTCCAAGAAATAAAGATGAGAGTGTAGAGGAGATCAAAGAGGCATTTGCACCGATGTCCACTACAATCACTTTGGAGGATGAGATTGATATTTCTCGCGGTGATATGATTGTTAAAAGTGAAAATATTCCACAGATATCCAACCATTTAAGCGCAATGGTCGTTTGGATGGATGAGATACCTATGCGACTCCATCAAAACTATATTATAAAGCGTGCTACATCAGTGATTAACGGTTCGTTTGGCTCGATTGAGTTTAAGAAAAATATCAATACATTTGAAGAGGTGAAGGCTAACTCTTTGGAGCTTAATGATATTGCCAAATGCACTTTATCTCTTGATAGACAAATAGCTGTTGATCCTTACAGTGAAAATCGCTATACGGGCAGCTTTATCATCATCGATCGCTATACAAATGCCACCTTGGGTGCAGGCATGATCGTATCTTCTATCATAGGAAAAAGTTCAAGTAAAGAGAAGACTATTCGAGAGTATACTAAAGCAGAAAAAGAGCTCAATGAGTTTATCCGCACCAACTATCCTGAGTGGGACTGCAAGGAGATATAGGTTTATGTACAAAGATACAAATAGAAGATCGATTGCTAAGGGCATTAGCTGGAGAATCTTTGCAACACTGACAACCATTATCATCGTTTATCTTCTTTTTGGCAAACTCGATCTTGCTGTCGCAGCGGGAGCAATCGAGGTGATTGCAAAGATTATTTTATATTGGGCTCATGAGCGCCTATGGGTAAATGTTAGATGGGGTAGAAAGCGTATAGAGCCTTTTAACCTTTGGTTTACCGGGCTTCCTATGAGTGGTAAAACGACTATTGCCGATAAAGTTTACAAAGAGCTACAAAAACTTGATATCCCTTTGGAGAGGCTTGATAGTAAGGATATCCGAGAGCTGATACCTGATATTGGATACAGTAGAGAAGAGAGAAATCAACATATCAAGCGTATCGGGCATTTGATAGCAACACTGCAAAATAATGCAATCTCTACGGTAGCCTCTTTTGTGAGTCCCTATAGAGAGTCAAGAAAAGCGATTCATAATATGGTCAAGAATAATGTTGTGATTTATATAAAAGCAGATATAGAGACTTGTATAAAACGAGACCACAAAGGTACATACAAGAAGGCACTCAAAGGTGAGCTTAAAAATTTTACGGGCATTAATGACATCTATGAAGAGCCGCAAAATGCTGATATCATCATAGATACAGATGCAATAAGCATTGATGAGGCGAGTGAGAATATAGTGAAATATGTTAAAAAAAGATATATCAAGTGATAAAAAGATTTAAAAATAAACTTTCAACAGATGTGCATTTTAGTGAGCTTTTTCATGGTTCTTCCATAGCCTTTTTTATGCACCTTATAGGATTGGTTTTAGGGTATATTTTTACACTGCTTATTGCAAGGTGGTATGGAGCAGATACGATGGGGTTATATGCGCTCTCGCTTACTTTGCTTAACATTTTTGTAACCATCGGTACTTTTGGATTTGGCAGTGCACTTGTAAAATTTATTGCTGATTACAATTATAATGATAAGCCCTATTTGGCAAAAGAGATATATAAAAAAGTAATTACTTTTGTTGTCCCCCTTGGACTATTACTCTCTTTATTATTTTATATTTTCACAGAGTATCTAGCTTTAGAAGTGTTTGATAACTCAAAATTAATACCATATTTTCATATTACTGTTTTTGGGGTGCTTCCATTTATTCTTTTGACGATTAATACAGCTTTTTTTCGGGGGGTAAAAAATATTAAACTGTTTGCTTTTTTGGACAAAGTAGCGATTTTTATCTTTACTCCAATCTTGCTTGCAATAGCATACTATGGTTTAAATTGGGAGGGGATAGCAACGATAATTTCTAGAGTAATTGCTATCCTGCTTTTGTTGATTATGAGTTATGAGGCTCTTAGACGATATCATTATATATTTCGCTCGAGTGTACAGAAATTATTGAGCTATCGAGATATATTTCGTGTATCACTTCCGATGTTGCTTACAAATTCTCTTGTGCTTGTAATGAGTTGGACTGATATTCTCATGCTTGGAATTTTCACAGATGAAGCAGAAGTAGGAATCTACAATGTTGTTATCAAGCTTGCTATGCTTACTACTATTACGTTAATGGCAATGAACACCATTGCCGGACCTAAATTTTCAGAACTTTATAGTCGAGGAGATATGCAAGGACTTAAGAAAGTAGCTCAAAATGCTACACGAATGGTATTTTATAGTTCATTACCCATAATTATAATACTTATTCTTTTTGCAAAGCATATTTTGGGTATTTTTGGTCAGGAGTTTACGGTGGGGGTATACGCTCTTTGGATATTGGTGATAGGACGATTCATTAACGTATGTAGCGGTTCGGTTACAGTTTTGCTCAATATGACGGGGAAACAAGTACCATTAAATGTCGTCATGTTGATTGCAAGTATTCTCAATGTTGTTTTAAACTATTTTCTTATACCTATCTATGGTATCGAAGGAGCCGCGATTGCTACAGCCATTTCACTTGCGTTCAATAGGATTGTGCCTGTGATTTTGGTGAGAAGATATTACGGTTTTTTTATGCTCATATAGTATAAAAAGAACAGAGGGGCAATGATTTTTAGACTATTTAAATGCAAAAAAAGTTAGAATAAGAACAATAAATAATCAAGGTAAGTTTTTTATATGCAAAAGCCAAATCTTTTTATTGTTGGAGCTGCAAAAGCCGGTACGACATCTTTATATAGTTATCTTAATGACCATCCAAAGATTAATGCATCAATTATCAAAGAACCTCATTTTTTTAGCGATGATATTCGATGTAAAGATAT